>NZ_JAEVHN010000796.1:0-2530 GCF_016803375.1 Micromonospora sp. 4G55 | reverse complement strand
CGGCGCCGGTTGCGGGGGACGGCCGGCCGGCCGGGCGCCCAGCGGCGGCGACCGCTCAGCTGGCGGCGCCGAGGCGGGTGGCCAGGTGACGCAGGGCGAGGCGGTAGCCGTCGACGCCCAGGCCGCAGATCACCCCGGTCGCCACGGCGGAGACCACGGAGTGGTGCCGGAACTCCTCCCGGGCGTGGATGTTGGAGATGTGCACCTCCACCAGCGGCCCGCGCAGCATCGCGCAGGCGTCCCGGACCGCGATCGAGTAGTGCGACCAGGCGGCCGGATTGAGCACCACCGCCGCCTGCTCGTCGGCCGCCTCGTGCAGCCAGCCCAGCAGCTCGTGCTCGGCGTCGGTCTGCCGGACGACCACGTCCAGCCCCAACTCACGGCCGGTGTCGACACAGAGCGTCACCAGGTCGGCGTAGCTGGTCACGCCGTACACGTCGACCTGCCGGGTGCCGAGCCGGCCCAGGTTCGGCCCGTTCAGGACGTACACCCTCACGAGGCGATCTCCCGGTAGGCGGCGTGCAGCAGCTCGTCGTCCGGCCCCTCCAGGATCGCCGGCCGGGCCAGGCCGTCGAGCACCACGAAGCGCAGGGTGCTGCCCCGGGCCTTCTTGTCCACCCGCATCGCGGCCAGCAGGTCGGGCCAGGCGTCGGCCGGGTAGCTGGTCGGCAGGCCGAGCGCGGCCATGACCGTGCGGTGCCGCTCGGCGGTGGCGGCGTCGAGCCGCCCGGCCAGCCGGGCCAGGGCGCCAGCGAAGACGGTGCCCACCGCGACGGCGTGCCCGTGCCGCCAGCGGTAGCCCTCCACCTTCTCGATCGCGTGCGCCAGGGTGTGGCCGTAGTTGAGCACCTCGCGCACCCCGGACTCGCGCAGGTCGCCGGAGACCACGTCGGCCTTCACCCGGATCGCCCGCTCGATCAGCTCGCGGGCCACGGGGCCGGTCGGGTCGACGGCGGCGGCCGGGTCCCGCTCGACCAGGTCGAGAATCACCGGGTCGGCGATGAAGCCGCACTTGACCACCTCGGCCATCCCGGCGGCCAGGTCGGCCGGGGGCAGGCTGTCCAGCGTCGCCAGGTCGCAGAGCACGCCGGCCGGCGGGTGGAACGCGCCGACCAGGTTCTTGCCGGCGGCGGTGTTCACGCCGGTCTTGCCCCCGACCGCGGCGTCGACCATGCCGAGCAGGGAGGTCGCCACCGGCACCCAGCGCACCCCGCGCAGCCAGCAGGCGGCGACGAAGCCGGCCAGGTCGGTCACCGCTCCCCGCCCACCCCGACCACCGCGTCGGTACGGGTGAACCCGGCCGCGCCGAGCCGCTCCCAGCAGTCAGCGGCCACCTCGATCCGCTTGCCCGCCTCGGCGTCGGGCACCTCGATCGGCAGCGGGGTCACCCCGAGCGCGCGCAGCCGTTCGGCCAGCGTGTCGGCCAGGTCCTTGAGCGGCGGCGCGAACAGCAGCGCGACCCGCTCGGCGCCGGGCAGCAGCCGGGGCGGCGGATCGAGCAGGTCTCGTCCCACGAGCACGTCGTACGGCCGCTCGCCGCCGACCGGAATCCGGGTCACGTCGTCCATCGCAGGGGAGCCTAGTGCAGCCGGCACCGCCGCGACGGCGCTCGTCCACCTGGTGGCAAGCGACATAGCCGGCCACCGGGTACGTTCGGCTCGTAAGGGCCGGACGTAGGGCGAAGCGGACCCGGCCCACGACGGCGGAGGTTCCCCATGGCCACCACGACCATCGACGGCGCCGACATCCGGCTGCCCGCCACCATCCTCGGCGTCGGGCTCGGCGGCTTCGCCGACGGCATCGTCCTGCACCAGGTGCTCCAGTGGCACCACCTGCTCAGCAGCACCGACAGCGACAACCTCGGGATCCGGCCGTACCCGGTGGACACCGTCCCCGGCCTGCAGATGAACACCCTCTGGGACGGCATCTTCCACGTGGTCACCTGGGTGGCGGTGCTCACCGGGCTGGCGCTGCTCTACGCCCGGGTCACCCGGTCCCGCGGCCGGCTCTGGCGCTCCCCGGCGCTGTGGGGTTGGGCGCTGGTGGGCTGGGGCCTGTTCAACCTGGTCGAGGGGGTCGTCGACCACCACCTGCTGGGCATCCACCACGTGCACGGCGGCCCCCACCAGACGGCCTGGGACGTCGGCTTCCTGCTGTTCGGCGCGGCGCTGATCGCCGTGGGCTGGGCCGTGCAGCGCCGCGCCGGCGCGGTGGACACCTGCGCCGACCGGCGATGACCGGGCGGCACGGCGACGGAGTCGGCCCGCTGCTGCTCGTACCGTTGCTGGTCTTCTGGGTCTACCTGGCCGCGGCGCTGCGCCAGCGCGACCCGGGGCGCGGCGGCTGGAGCCACTGGCGTACCGCGAGCTTCGGTGCGGGCGCCGCGCTGCTCGCGGTGGCCGCAGTGCTGCCCGGCCACGACCTGGTCGGGCACATGTGGCGGCACCTGCTGGTCGGAATGCTGGCGCCGCTCGGGCTGGTGCTCGGCGCGCCCGGCACCCTCGCGCTGCGCACGGTGCGCCGCGACGTC
>NZ_JAEVHN010000795.1:0-2535 GCF_016803375.1 Micromonospora sp. 4G55 | reverse complement strand
CGCCCCGGACCACCGGGACCCATCGGCCCACCCGGGCCGGGACCACCCGGACCGCGCGGCGCGTCGTAGCCGCCCCGGGGGGGCGTCGTACCCGCGGCGAAGGCGCCGGTGGGCTCGTCGTACCGGTTGCCGTAGCCCTGGGGGCCGGCCTGGGCCGGCATGGCGCGCGGCGGGAGCGGCTGCGGCACCGGGGACAGGCCGCGGTGGTCGTCGCGCATCGGCGGGCCGAGACGGTCGGCGCCCCGCGGGTCGGCGCCGCGACCGCCGAGGCCGCCGCGCTCCTCCAGCTCGGCCAGCTGCCGCTCGACCCGGTCCAGGTGCAGGTCGACCTGCCACTCGTCGTAGCCGTTGAAGCGGACCCGGAAGACGACGTCGTGGACCTCCTGGGAGGCCACGGGCGCGCCGACCGGCTGGCCGGCGAGTGTCGCCTCGACCCGGTCCAGGAAGGCGTCCACCTCGTCGACCTTGTATCCCCGGCGGAGCGCCTTACGCCGGAAACGCTGACCCTGACTCGCCACTATGTCTCCTGGTCTCGTCGCTACGCCCGGTCACGCCCGCGCGGCGCATCTATGTCCCTGTCCTCCGCGGCAGCCAACTGCCCGCACGCGCCGTCGATCTCGCGCCCCCGGGTGTCGCGCACCGTCGTGGACACCCCGGCCTCGCGGAGTCGCCGGACGAACTCGCGCTCGACCGGCTTCGCGCTCGCGTCCCAGCGGCTGCCGGGTGTCGGGTTGAGCGGGATGAGGTTCACGTGGGCCAGCTTGCCGGCCAACAGCCGCCCGAGCAGGTCCGCCCGCCACGGCTGGTCGTTCACGTCCTTGATCATCGCGTACTCGATCGACACGCGGCGCCCCGTCCGGGCCACGTAGTCCCACGCTGCGTCCAGCACCTCGGCTACCTTCCAGCGCTGGTTGACCGGCACGAGTTCGTCGCGCAGATCATCATCGGGCGCGTGCAGCGACAGCGCAAGGGTCACTGAGAGGTCTTCGCTGGCCAGTCGGCGGATGGCCGGAACCAGGCCGACCGTGGAAACGGTGATGTGCCGCTGCGACAGGCCCAGCCCCTCGGGGGCCGGCGCGACCAGCCGACGGATCGCCGCCACCACGCGGTTGTAGTTCGCCAGCGGCTCGCCCATGCCCATGAAGACGACGTGCGACAGCCGCGGCGGCGACCCGGCCACCGCGCCGGAGGCCGCCACACCGGCGAGGTAGACCGCCTGGTCGACGATCTCGGCCGTGGACAGGTTGCGGGTCAGCCCGGCCTGGCCGGTGGCGCAGAACGGGCACGCCATGCCGCAGCCGGCCTGGCTGGAGATGCAGACGGTGACCCGGTCCGGGTAGCCCATCAGCACGCTCTCCACCAGCGAGCCGTCGTGCAGCCGCCAGAGGGCCTTGCGGGTGGCGCCGTCGTCGCAGGCCAGCTCGCGGACCGGGTTGAGCAGGGTCGGCAGCAGCGCGCCGGCCAGCCGCTCCCGGGTGGCCGCCGGCAGGTCGGTCATCAGCTCCGGGTCGCGCACCAGCCGGCCGAAGTAGTGGTTGGAGACCTGCTTCGCGCGGAAGGCCGGCTCGCCCAGCTCGGTCACCAGCGCCTGCCGGCCCGGCAGGTCCAGGTCGGCGAGGTGGCGGGGAGGCATCGCGGGCCGACGCCCGGGGGCGTCGGGGTCTACGGGGATCACAGGCAGGCTCGTCATGGCCGGTCCAGTCTGACACGCCGACCGCGCAACACACCTGTCCGGAGGTGCCGAATCGACCCCCACCGGGCGGGCGACACGGTCTGCCGGGCGTGATTCATGCCTCAGCTCACCACCGGCACGAAGACCGCCAGCAGCAGGTACGCGGTGGGGACGGCGAAGAGGATCGAGTCGAGCCGGTCCATCAGGCCGCCGTGCCCGGGCAGCAGGTTGCTCATGTCCTTCACGCCCAGGTCACGCTTGATCATGGACTCGCCGAGGTCGCCGAGGACCGCCGCGACGGAGACCGCGACCCCGAACAGCGCGCCCCACCACGGCGCCACGTCGAAGAGCAGCCAGATCAGCACCGCGCTGCCGACCGCCGCCGCCGAGACCGACCCGGCGAAACCCTCCCAGGACTTCTTCGGGCTGATCGAGGGGGCCATCGGGTGCTTGCCGAAGGACACCCCCGCCGCGTACCCGCCGGTGTCGGAGAGCACCACGGCGACCAGGGTCGCCAGCACCCGCAGGTGGCCGTCGTCGGGCGCCGCCGCGAGCAGCGCCGCGAAGCCGCCGAGGAACGGCACGTAGACCGCGATCAGGGTGGCCGCGGTGAGGTCCCGCTGGAAGCCGCCCGGACCGTCGCCGAGCCGCCAGATCATCGTGCCCAGCACGGTGACCAGCAGACCCAGGCTGAGCGCGTCCGGCCCGGCGTACCAGGCCAGGCCGATCATCAGCACGCCGCCGGCGATCAGCGGCACCAGCGGCGGGTGGGCGCCGCTGCGGCGTACCGCGCGGGCCATCTCCCAGATGCCCACGCCGACCGCGCCGGCCACCACGGCGAGGAACGCCGGCAGGTAGAAGAA
>NZ_JAEVHN010000794.1:0-2539 GCF_016803375.1 Micromonospora sp. 4G55 | reverse complement strand
GGGCGCGGCGGCGGCCGCCGCCAGCGGTCCAGGCGCGCGTGCGCGGTGGTGAGCAGGTCGTCGGTCCAGGCGCGGTCGGCGCGGTAGTGCCCGGACATCAGGCCCAGCCGGACCGCCATCGGGTCGACCTTGTCGGCGCGCAGCCGGGAGACGAAGACCAGGTTGCCCCGGGACTTCGACATCTTCTCGCCGTCCAGGCCGATCATGCCGGCGTGCACGTAGTGGGCGGCGAAGGGCGCCTCGCCGGTGAGCCGCTCGGCGTGCGCGGCGGAACACTCGTGGTGCGGGAAGAGCAGGTCGTTGCCGCCGCCCTGCACGTCGATCCGGTCACCGAGCAGGTTCAGCGCGATCACCGCGCACTCGATGTGCCAGCCGGGGCGGCCGGCGCCCAGCTCACCGCCGGGCCAGGACGGCTCGCCCTCGCGGGCGCCGCGCCACAGCAGCGGGTCGAGCGGGTCGCGCTTGCCGGCCCGGTCGGGGTCGCCGCCGCGCTCCGGGAAGATCTCCAGCATCTGCTCGCGGGTCAGGTTCGACTCGTAGCCGAACTCCGGGGCGGCGTTGACGTCGAAGTAGATGTCGCCGGTGCCGTCGTCGAGCCGGTACGCGGCGCCGTCCTTGAGCAGGAGGAGGACCTTCTCGGCGATGTCCGGGATCGACTCCACCGCGCCGACGTAGTGCGCCGGCGGGATGATCCGCAGCGCCTCCATGTCCTCCCGGAACAGCGCGGTCTCCCGCATGGCCAGGACCTTCCAGTCCTCGCCGTCGCGCGCCGCGCGCTCCAGCAGCGGGTCGTCGATGTCGGTGACGTTCTGCACGTACCGCACGGTGAGGCCCGCGTCGCGCCACATCCGCTGCACCAGGTCGAACGTGATCATGGTGGCGGCGTGGCCGAGGTGGGTGGCGTCGTACGGGGTGATGCCGCAGACGTACATGGTGGCCGCGGCGTCGGGGCGGCTGGGGTGGACGCCGCGCCGCGCCGAGTCGTACAAGCCCAGTGGCCCGCCGCCGCCCGGCAGCCGTGGCACCTCGTGTCCCGCCCAAGACTCCATGACCGTCAGCCTAACGAGCCGTCCGGCGGCGGGCAGGCACCCCACGGGTGATCAACGTGACAGCGACTCACATGGGGGGCCAGGGCATCGCCGGCCAGTCCTGCGGGGGCTGCGGGTAGCACCCGGTGTCGCGCAGCCGGTCGATCCGCGCCGCCAGCTCGGCGATCTCCCCGATCGTCAGGTGGGCGGACAGCTCCTCGCCCAGCTCACCGGCGACCTGGCCGGCCAACGTGTCGAGCGTCTCCACCGCGTCCGGCGGGAGTTGCCGGCCGGCCCAGCCCCAGAGCACCGTGCGCAGCTTCTCCTCCACGTGGAAGCAGACGCCGTGGTCGACCCCGTAGAGGCGGTCGTCCGGGCCCACCAGCACGTGGCCGCCCTTGCGGTCGGCGTTGTTCAGCACCGCGTCGAGCACCGCCAGCCGGGCCAGCCGCGGGTCGTCGGCGTGCGCCAGGGCGTACGCGGCGCCGTCGTCGTCGCGGGCCGCGGCGACCGGGAACCAGCGCGGCGGCACCGCCTCGGCGGGTACGAAGCCGACCAGCGGCTCGGCGTCGTCCGGCTCGTCAATCCAGAGCTGGCAGGAACCGGGGCCGAACGGGCCGTCGCGGAGCACCGTCGGCGGCACCAGGTCCCAGCCGGTGGCCCGGGAGACCAGGTAGGCGGCGACCTCCCGGCCGGCCAGGGTGCCGTCGGGGAAGTCCCAGAGCGGCCGCTCGCCGCGCACCGGCTTGTAGACGCAGCGGGCCGTCCGCCCGCCCAGGGTCAGAATTCCGCGCAGGGTGGTGTTGGAGGCGTCGACCAGCCGCCCCTCCAGGGCGAGCTCACCGTCGCGCAGCAGCCGGAGCGCCGCGCTGCCGTCCTGGCGGGGCTGCAACTCCGACGAGGTCACCGGTGGTAACCGTTGTGCCGCGGGCAGAGGTGCCCGGCGGGGTCGAGCGGCTGGCCGCAGAGCGGGCAGGGCGGGCGGCCGGCGTTGACCACCCGGCGGGCCCGCTCGATGAACTCCCGGGTCGCCTCGGGGGTCAGCCGTACCCGGAGCCGGTCGAGGTCCTCGTCCGGCTCCTCGACGTCGTCCTCGTCGTCGTCCTCCTCGTCGCCCAGCTCGACCTCGACCTCCGCCTCACCGGCGGCGATCGCCTCGATCACCACGGTCGCGCTGTCGACGTCGAAGGCCAGGCCGAGGGTGCCGACCCGGAACTCCTCGTCGACCGGGGTGTCCAGCGGGTCGTTGTCACCGACGAGGGTGGGCGCGGCGTCGGGCAGGTCGACGCCGAACCGGCGCTGGGCCTCGGCGAGCAGCTCCTCCAGCTTCTCGGCGAGCAGGGAGACCTGCACCTTCTCCAGCGCGACGCTGACCAGCCGGCCACCGCCGCGCGCCTGGAGGAAGAACGTACGCTCCCCCGGCGGCCCGACGGTCCCGGCGACGAACCGCTCCGGCGGCTCGAAGGCGTGCACCTGGTGGGTCATACCCACGACCCTATCCGGCACACGGA
>NZ_JAEVHN010000793.1:0-2542 GCF_016803375.1 Micromonospora sp. 4G55 | reverse complement strand
AAAATGTTTGTGTATTTGCAAATACTTTAAAAACTAGCATTGAAGAATTAGAAAAAGAATTTTTAAAACAAAATTTAAAATTTAAAAGATCAATGTTTATTGTTATTTGTTTGATGCCAAAGATAAGGCTATCTTAAGTTCTATGAAAGCTTTTAATGAGGCGCACTTTTATATACAAAATTATTCTTCTTATTTGTGTGCTTTAAATTTAGAGGTCAAAGCAGGGTCAAAGTGTTCTTGATATGTGTGCAGCTCCGGGTGGCAAAAGTATCAATCTTGACAAATTTTATGCAAAATACAGGTTATTTAGCTTGCAATGAGATGAGTAGGGATTAGATTTTTTAATTTTGCAAAAAAATCTTAAAAAATTACGGCAGTGAATGCTAAAGTTTTTATGAAAGATGGTAAAAATATAGGCAATTTATGTCCTTTAAAATTTGATAAAATTTTACTTGATGCACCTTGTTCAACTTTTGCTAAAATAGGTTTTGATTTGGAAAAAAGTTATAAAGAAATCAAAAATATTGCAAAAACTCAAAAAAAACTTCTACATTCTGCTTTAAAGGCATTAAAAATAGGCGGAGAGCTTGTATATAGTACTTGCACCTTTACCAAGGAAGAAAATGAAGAAGTGATAGAGAATGCTTTAAAAAGCGAGTTTAAATTAGAGCTTTTAGATATTGATTTGGAAAATGTTGAGGCTAAAGCAGGGCAAAGTGAAGAATTTGCTGAAATTTCAAAATGTAGACGGATTTTACCAAGCTTAGACTATGATGGATTTTTTATAGCTAAGCTTAGGAAATTATGTTAATTAATAAAATTATTCACATTTAAATACAAATTCATAAAAAAACTTAAAAACAATAAATAATTTTTTCTTTATTTTAAAGCTTAAAGTTCTATTTTTAAGTACTTTGAAAAGAAAATCACAGCGTGAAAAGGCTGTGAATAAAGTTGAAATTTTTTTAACCTTAAAAAGATGAAATTAGTCTGATTGTATTTTTTGCAGTTTTGGAGCTATTACAGCTTGACAATATCCTTGATTGGGATTATTTATAAAATAATGTTGATGATAGTTTTCAGCTTTGTAGTAAGTTTGCAATCTTGAAATTTTAGTAACTATTTTTTTGCTAAATATTTTTTGCTGTTCTTCGATGAAATTTTGAGCTAAAATTTTATCTTCTTCATTTTCGTAAAAGATTATTGAGCGATATTGTATACCAATATCTCCACCTTGTTTATCTATACTTGTTGGATCATGAATTTTAAAAAAGAGTGTTAAGATTTCAAGAAGAGAGATTTGTTTTTCATCGTAATTTATTTTGACAACTTCTATGTTACCATCACCATTACACACGCTTTCATAGCTAGGATTTGGATTTCCTCCGCTATATCCAACTTCAGTATCGATTACACCTTTTAGGCGTTCAAATACGGCTTCAACACACCAAAACAACCACCACCTAAAACGATATTTTTCATTGCGAGTTTTCCTTGAGTTTAGCCCTTTGAAGGGCTAGGATTATTTGTAGTTTTTGATTGCTTTTTCTAAAATTTCAATTGCAGCTTTTTCATCTTTAAAATCTTGCACTTTAACCCATTTGTTTGGCTCTAAAATTTTATAAGTTTCAAAGAAATTTTTGATTTTATTTAAAGTTGCTTGTGGTAAATCCGTGTAAGTTTTTATATTGTCATATCTTGCATCTATTTTTGAATTTGGAACTGCAAGAAGTTTTTCATCCATTCCGCTTTCATCTTCCATGATTAAAACACCAATTAAGCGACAAGGAATCACGGCTCCAGCTTGGATAGGATATTCATTAAGCACTAAAATATCCACAGGATCACCATCATCAGCCAAAGTATTGGCAATAAAACCATAGTTTGCTGGGTAAAACATCGCACTAGCCATAACGCGATCTACCATGATAGCACCACTATCTTTATCGATTTCGTATTTGATGCTTGAGCCGTATGGAATTTCGATTACGGCATTGATTTTATTTGGAATATCTCCGATTTTGATTTTGCTTAAATCCATTTTTTCTCCTTATATACTTTGAATTTTTTTAATCAGTTCTTTCATGTCTGCAACGATAGGTTCGATAGTGCGTTCCCCATCGATAATAAAATGAAGTTTTTTCTTTTGATAAAAATCTAAAATTTCATTTAAAGGTTCTGTATAAACTTTCATTCTATTATAAAACACTTCTTCATTATCATCTGCACCACGATTTCTGCCTAAAACTCTTTCTTTGGCAACTTCTTCGCTTACTCTTACTTCTATAACACCTTTAAGACAAATTTCATTTTGCTCACTTAAAACCTTGTCAAATTCCATCATTTGTTCTACGCTTCTTGGATAGCCATCGATGATAATAGTTTTAGTTGGAGCAGCTTTTAGTGCGCAAACTATAGTATTTACAACAACATCTAAAGGAACAAGATTGCCTTTGGATATAAAACTATCTATAGTTTTTCCAAGCTCACTCCCACTTTGCTACTTCAGCTCTTAAAAGATCTCCTGTTGAATAGTGTGTGA
>NZ_JAEVHN010000792.1:0-2557 GCF_016803375.1 Micromonospora sp. 4G55 | reverse complement strand
TGGCGGCGGTGGGCCGGCGGGGGCTGCGCAGCGTGGGCGCCGTCGGCCGGGGAGTGGACGGTGAGCGGCGGGCTGCTGGTCGCCGGCACCACCTCCGACGCGGCAAGAGCGTGCTCACCGCCGGCATCTGCCGCTGGCTGCACCGCCGGGGGGTCGCGGTGGCCCCGTTCAAGGCGCAGAACATGTCCAACAACTCGGCGGTGGTCGTCGGCCCCGACGGCCGCGGCGGCGAGATCGGCCGTGCGCAGGCGATGCAGGCGGCGGCCTGCGGGCTCGCCCCCGACCTGCGGTTCAACCCGGTGCTGCTCAAGCCCGGCAGCGACCTGGCCAGCCAGGTGGTGCTGCTCGGCGAGGCCGTCGACACCGTCACCGCCGGCAACTTCCGCGAGCTACGGCCCAAGCTCGCCGAGACCGCGTACGCGGCCCTGGGCGAGCTGCGCGAGGCGTACGACGTGGTGATCTGCGAGGGCGCCGGCAGCCCGGCCGAGATCAACCTGCGGGCCGGCGACTACGTCAACATGGGGCTGGCCCGGCACGCCGGCCTGCCCACCATCGTCGTCGGCGACATCGACCGGGGCGGGGTGTTCGCCTCGATGTTCGGCACCGTCGCCCTGCTCGACCCGGCCGACCAGGCGCTGGTCGCCGGCTTCGTGATCAACAAGTTCCGGGGCGACCTGGGGCTGCTCCAGCCGGGGCTGGACATGCTGCGCGGGGTCACCGGCCGCCCGACGTACGGGGTGCTGCCCTGGCACCTCGATCTCTGGCTCGACGCCGAGGACTCGCTCGCGTACGGGCGGGTGCTCGGCCGGCCGGCCGCGCCACGCGGCACCGACTGGCTGGACGTCGCCGTGGTCCGGCTGCCCCGGATCAGCAACGCCACCGACGTCGAGGCGCTCGCCACCGAGCCGGGCGTGCGGGTTCGGCTGACCGTCGAACCGGCCGAACTGGCCGCCGCCGACCTGATCGTCCTGCCCGGCTCCAAGTCCACCGTCGCCGACCTGGCCTGGCTGCGCGAGACCGGCCTCGCCGACGCCGTCACTGCGCATGCCGCCGCCGGCCGGCCGCTGCTCGGCATCTGCGGCGGCTTCCAGATGCTCGGCCGGGCCATCCACGACCCGGTGGAGAGCCGCCGGGGCAGCGTCCCCGGGCTGGGCCTGCTCCCCGTCGAGATCACCTTCGACCCGCGCAAGACCGTCCGGCAGGCGGTGGGCACCGCCGTCGGTGGCGTCCCGGTGCGCGGCTACGAGATCCACCACGGGTACGTCTCCACCGCCGACCCGGGCCTGCCCCCGCTCCTGACGTACGCCGACGGCGACGGCGAGGGCGCGCGGCTCGGCGCGGTGTACGGCACCCACTGGCACGGCGCGTTCGAGTCCGACGAGTTCCGCCGTCGGTTCCTCACCGAGGTGGCCCGGACTGCCGGGCGGCACGGTTTCCAGGTGGCGCCGGACACCGCCTTCGCCGCCGCCCGCGAGCGCTCGCTGGACCTGCTCGGCGACCTGGTGGAGGAACACCTCGACACCGACGCGCTGTGGCGGCTGGTCGAAACCGGCGCGCCGCTCGACCTGCCGTTCATCCCGCCCGGCGCCCCGTCGACGCCCTGACCGGCCGTCCCGCCCCCTGATCCGCAACCGACCCGCGGCCGCGTTCCGTCGTCCCCAGCGATCTTGCACTTTGAGCCCTTCCAATGCCCCAATTGTGCGGGATGTCGGGGCAGGAAGTGCAAGATCGGCGGAGGAGGGCCAGCGGGGGCGGTCGGGCTGGAAAGGGGCTCAGGGGCGGATGTCGGCGGGCTCGTCGGAGAAGGGCAGCCCCGCCTCCCGCCACGCCTGCACTCCGCCGATCATGTCGGTCGCGTTGCGCAGTCCCAGCGCCTGCAGGCTTGCCGCGGCGAGGCTGGAGGCGTAGCCCTGCCGGCACACCACGACGATCTCCCGGTCGTACCCGGTCGCCTCGGGGATGCGCCACTCGCTCGCCGGGTCCAGCCGCCACTCCAGCACCGTCCGGTCAATGACGACCGCGCCGGGCAGTTCGCCCTGCTCGCGGCGCTGCGACTCGGTACGGGTGTCGACCAGCAGGGCGCCGGCCCGCACCGCCTCGACCGTCTCCTGCGGACTCAGCCGGCGCAGCCCGGCACGGGCCTGTTCCAGCAGGGCGTCCACGCCCGGACTCATCACGTCATGCAGCACATTCAGATCATGCCGGTCACCAGGAGCGACCGCCGGGCGAAACGGCCGGGCGGAAGACGGAACCAGGCTCACGGGGGACAACACCGCGATTACTCGGCGCGACCAGGGCAGACGGCCACCGGGCCGGGGGTCGCGCGGCTCCCGGCGGCGCTAGCGTCGGCCGGGTGACAGGAGACCGGGAGGACGCCGCCGAGGAGCCTAGCCGGGTGATGCCAGACCGAGGGGACGCCGCCGAGGAGCCTAGCCGGGTGATGCCAGACCGAGGGGACGCCGACGAGGAGCCCGGCCGGGTGATGGGAGACCGGGAGGACGCCGCCGAGGAGCCCGGCCGGGCGCGGGTGGCGGTGGTCGAGGCGTACGCGGCGCTG
>NZ_JAEVHN010000791.1:0-2557 GCF_016803375.1 Micromonospora sp. 4G55 | reverse complement strand
CCGGCGCCCCGGCGGCACGCGCCGCCCGGAGCCGGTCTGGCCCCCTGGACCCCGACCTTCGGCATCGGGGCCACCCTCGGCCTCGCCAGCTGGGACGGACGGCTCACGGTGATCCTGGTCCCGACCGGCGAGGCACACCTGGAGGGCGCGATCGGCGACTGGAACGTGGCCACCGACCTCGCCGGCGCCGGACCGGCCATCGCCGTCAACACGGCCGGGGTCACCGTCAGCGGCAGCGCCGCCGCCGTGAAGTGGGCTGCGGAGATCGCCCGGATCGCCCCCGCCGGCCAGCCCGGCTGGGTACTCGGCGCCCCGGACGGCACCCACCTCGCCATCGGACAGGTCGTCGTCACCGGCCGGGCCAGCCTCGGCGCCGGCCGCGACGACGTCGAACTGGGCATCCGCGCCGGCCGCGCCGAGCTGGTGGTCCGCCCCGGCGACGGCGACGGGCTGCTGGCCAAGCTGCTGCCCGCCGACGGGCTCCGGGTCGGGCTCGACCTCGGTGTGGCCTGGTCGATGCGGACCGGCGCGCACCTGGCCGGGGCCGCCGCGCTGGCCGCCGAGTACCCGGTCCACCTGTCCTGGCACGGCATCGGGGTGGAGGGACTGCGGATCGCCCTGGAGGCGTCGACCGCCACCCGGACGGTCAGCGTCGTCATCAGCACCACCGTCCGCGCGGCGCTCGGACCGCTGCACGCCGTGGTGCAGAACATCGGCGTCCGCGCCGACCTGACCTTCCCACCCGCCCTGCCCACCGGCGACGGCACCCAGGCCCGCGGCGGCAACCTCGGGCCGGTCGACCTCACCCCCCGGTTCAAGGGGCCCGACGGGGTCGCGCTACGGATGGACAACGGCATCGTCTCCGGTGGCGGCTACCTCTTCGTCGACGAGGCCCGCGGCATGTACGCCGGCGCCCTGCAACTGGGCATGACCTCCACGACGCCCCTCGCGCCGATGAAGGGGTTCCGGCTCCAGGCCACCGCGATCCTCAACACCCGCAACCCGGACGGCAGCCGGCTCGCCGAGGCCGACGGCCGGCACACCTTCTCCCTGCTGCTCGCCGGCACCTACGAGTGGTTCCCCGGGCTGGTGCTGTTCTGGGGCATCTCCATCACCGGCCTCGGCCTGATCGTGGGCTGGAACCGGCGCACCAACCCGGAGGAGGTGCGCACCGCCGCCCGCGCCGGCACCCTCGACGCGCTGCTCTTCCCCCAGGATCCGGTCGGCAACGCCCCCGCCGTCATCGCCACCCTGAGTCGGATCTTCCCGGTCGACACCACCGGCACCGTGCTCGGCGCGATGGTCCGGCTGAACTTCCTCGGCGGCCAGGTCGTCGCCGACCTGGCCGTGCTGGTGGAGTTCCCCGACCCGGTCCGCATCCTGCTGCTCGGCCGGCTGGTCATCGACTTCAAGGCCGCCGGGAAGTTCCGCCTCGACTCCGCCGGCATCGTCGACGTGGCCCGCCGGGAGATCAGCGTCGACGCGGCCCTGATCGACTCGAAGCTGTTCGGCCGCCCAGTCTCCGGGGAGATGGCGCTGCGCGCCCGGTGGGGCTCCGGCGGCACGTTCGCCGTGTCCATCGGCGGTTTCCACCCCCGCTTCACCGCCCCGCCCGGCTTCCCCACCGTGAAACGGTTCACCATCGCGCTGCAGAAGTCCGGCAAGGGCATCGACCTGCAGGCGTACCTGGCCGTCACCAGCAACACCGCCCAGTTCGGCGCGGAGCTGAAGCTGCACTTCGAGGGCGGCGGCTTCGTCATCGACGGCCGGGCGTGGCTGGACGTGATGTTCCAGTTCAAGCCGTTCTGGTTCACCGCCGAGATCGGCGCCACCGTGTCGCTGAAGTACCACGACACGGAGCTGCTCGCGATCAATTTGATCATCGGTGTCAGCGGCCCGGGCCCATGGAAGGCCTGGGGTGAGGCCCGGATCAAGTTCCTGTGCTGGGAGGTGTCCGGCCACTTCTCCTGGACCGACGGGGACACCACCCACCCCCACGAACCCACCTACGTCAACGCCGGGGACACGCTCCAGGCGGCCCTGTCCACCCCCGAGGCCTGGGAGATCCGGGCGATCGGCGCCGGCGAACCGGTCACGCTGCGGAACCTGACCGGATGGACCGGGCCGATGCTGCTGCAACCCGGCGCGCTGCTGGGCGTCCGGGAGAACGTGCTGCCGCTGGACACGGACCTGCAACGCATCGGCACCTCCCGGATCACCGGGGCCAACCGGTTCACCCTGACCGGGGTGCGCGTCGGCACCGGCGAAGACGCCCTCGCCGGTCGGCTCGGCGAGACGATCGTCGACGACTTCGCCCCCGGGCAGTTCCGCGACCTGTCACCCGAGGAGCAGCTCACCACGCCCGGCGTCGTACCGCTGGCCGCCGGACGCACGGTGGCGCTGCCGGAGGGCACCTCGCTGCCGCCGGCCACGCTGACCACCTTCGCCGACCTGAGCGGCGACGCGGCGTACGACCGGGTGGTCATCGACGACCCCGACGCGGTCGGCCGGCCGCTGCCCGCGCCGCGACCCACCGCGCGCCTGGCCACCGAGGGCG
>NZ_JAEVHN010000790.1:0-2562 GCF_016803375.1 Micromonospora sp. 4G55 | reverse complement strand
TAGATAAAGACTAAAGCAAGAAATGCTAAAACAAAAAAAAGAATTTGATGAATGAGGTAAATGCTAAAAGAGCTGAATATACCAAAGCTTTAAATGAATTTAAAAACTCAAAAGATAGAACAAGAAAAACTCATAAACGAGCAAGTAAGCCAAAAGCTTCTTTTAGAAAAGCAAAAATTTGAACAAGAACTTCTTATACAAAAGCAAAATTTCCAAAAAGAATTCAGCGAGAAATTTAACAAAGAGCATGAAAATGAAATGAAAATCATGCAAGAAGAACTCGAGAAAAAAAGCAAAGAGCTTAGCGAGTTTTTAAGCATAAAGGCTGAAAATGAAAGGCTAAAAAGAGAGCAAAAAGAAAATGAAGAAAGATTGAAATTTCAAGCCAAAGAAGAGGCTTTTAAAGAATTTAAAGAACAAGAAAGCAAAAATTTGGAATTTGAAAGAGAAAAAATGCGTCTTGAATTTCAAAAAAGTAACTCAAGAGCAAGATCTTAAATACAAAGAACTAGAAACGAATTTTAAAAGTGTAGCTCAAAAGCTAGAAGACGCACAACGCAGGATAGAACAAGGCTCACAGCAACTCCAAGGCGAAGCAGCCGAACTACTCATAGAAGAATACATACAAAGTGAGTATTTAAGCGATGAAGTAAAAGAAGTGCCAAAAGGCGTAAATGGAGCGGATTGTCTGCATATAGTAAAGGATAATTTTGGAAATATTTGCGGAAGTATTTTATATGAGAGCAAACGCACTAAAGAATTTAATAAAGAATGGCTTGATAAGCTTAAGCTAGACAGCATAGCCGCAAAAAGTGATATAGCGGTTTTGATCACAAAGACTATGCCAAAAGATAAAGAAAAAACGCATTTTAAAGAAGGAATTTTGATCTGTACTTTTAATGAATTCAAAGGTGTTTTAGCAGTGCTTAGAGAAAGCAATTATAAAACGCTTATAAACTCAAAAAATGCCTTGCAAAACAAAAGATGAAAAAAATCACATTTTATACGAATACTTAAATTCTAAGGAATTTAACACGCAAATCACTTTTATACTCAAAACTTACCAAAATATGAAAGAAGAGTTAGAAGCTGAAAAAAGGGCTTTGCAAAATATATGGAAAAAAAGAGAAAGAGCTATAGAAAATCTAAGTTTTAATTCCACTGCCATAGTGTAGTTCTTTAAATGCGATATTTAGTGATTTACAAGGTGGAAATTTGATAGGCGAAGAAGGGATTAAAAGTCTTGAAAATTTAGCAAAAGATGAGGATTAATTTTGGGCTTAGCCCAAAATTAATCATTCTCCTGGGAAGTGATTTGGATTTTTCCAAGGTCCGTATTTTACTTTTATGTATTCTTTAGGGTCTAAATTTTGTTGCGGTGAGGCAAAATACTCAGGTTTTAATGATGGGGATTTGCTATAAGCTGTATCAAGTCCTGCACGATTTTCTGTAGTGGTTATAGGCATTCTTACAAAACCTGTATTGACATAAGCTGCTATATCTAGTGCATCTTCATCGCTTAATATAGGATTATCCGCACTCGCACCAAAAGGCATGGCTGATTTTAAAAATCTTGCTAAAATGGTATCATAGCCATGTGTCCACCATCAGGATAGATAAGTAAAGATGGATATAAATGTCCGCTACCTTGTTCGTAATTATCATTTTTTACCCCAAGTCCTCTTTCGCCATGACAAGCAACGCAATTTTCTTCAAAGAGCTTTTTCCCACGCACAGGGTCAGCTGGGCGATTTGGAAAATTCATCTTAGCAAAAAAATCTCCTTCAAGTTTTACAACCGTCTTTGATTACCATAAGCTTCTTTTAGCCATTTAAAATAAGCTAAAATTGCTTTCATTTCTTTAGAATTCATTAGGAAATCTATGAGAGTCAGTTCCGCCCATTCCGCGAATTCTATCTTCAACAGAGATGATTTTCATCGTTTCTATGTCAAGTCTTGGATAATTGTTTAGGATATTTAAAAATGGAATAACATATTTTTTTGTCCCTGGCAAACCATTGCCGTCATTGTCCATGTGACAGGAAATACAATTTACTTCGTTGCTTGTCTTTTTTAGCTTGCTATAGGTCCTAGAGTACTTTCTGTCTTGCTTAAAAGCTCTATGCCATAACGGATTAAATCCCCTTGCTTGCCTTTTGGAACATCATTGATGCTTAAATTTTTATTTGGCCATTCTTGCACAGGTCTTTTGGAAAGTTCCTTAAAATACTCTACTCCTTCCTTGTCGCTTAATTCTTCTCCTACTTTGTAATCACTCACGCTTTTAGCACTAAGACTCAAACTAAGACATAAGCCAAGCAATAAAATGTGTTTTTTCATGATTTTCCTCCTTTTTATTTGCAGTTCAAATTGATTTTAATGTATTTTTTCTTAAATATTAAGCATAATAAGAATAATTTAAATAAAATTAAATTTTAAAGTGTTACTAAAAGTAATATATCTTTAAAGTATATAATTAATATTTATTAAAATTTTATGATATTAACTTTATATTAATTATTTAAATAATTTATTTTTTATAGAATTTAGATTTTCTTCTAA
>NZ_JAEVHN010000789.1:0-2566 GCF_016803375.1 Micromonospora sp. 4G55 | reverse complement strand
GCGCCGCCGGCCACTGCTGGAAGACGGTGCCGCCGTACCGGTGCCGCCAGGCCCGCGCGTAGCGGACCAGGTCGGCCGGGCCGGCCAGCGCCGCGCCGGCGTGGCCGCCGAGGGACTTGTAGAACGAGACGTAGACGCTGTCGGCGAGGGCCGCGATCTCGGCCAGGGACCGACCGAGGTAAACGGTGGACTCCCAGAGCCGGGCGCCGTCGAGGTGCACCCGGGCGCCCCGGTCCCGGGCCGCCCCGACCACCGCCACCAGCTCGTCCCAGGTCGGCAGCACGAAACCGGCGTCGCGCAGCGGCAGTTCGAGCAGCAGGGTGCCGACCGGCTCGTCGAGCGCGGCGACCTCCTCGGCGGTCGGGTTGCGCGGGGCCGTCGTGGTGCGCACCGCCCGCAGCCCGCCGAGCGCCGCGTACGCGTCCCGTTCGTACATCAGCGGGTGGCTGAGCGGGTGCAGGCCGACCGCGTCGCGCCCGGTCAGCTCGGCGCCGTACCGCATGGCGACCTGCTGGGCCATCGTGCCAGTGGGGAAGAAGGCGGCCGCCTCGGTACCGAGCAGGTCGGCCACCCGGCGCTCCAGCGCCTCGACCGCGCCGCCCTCGCCGTAGAAGTCCGGCAGCAGCTCGTCGGAGGCAGCGGCGCGGATGGTGTCGAGCTGTTCGACGACCGAGGGCGGCCGGGTCCCGGAGAGCACGGCGCCGCAGCCGCGCAGCGCGGTGAGCCGGCGGACCCGTTCGGCGTACCCGTCGGTCATCGGGCCTCCTTCAGTCTGCGCAGGCGGGTGACCGCCTCGGTGAGCACGTCGGGGCGCTTGCAGAAGGCGAACCGGACCAGCCGCCGGCCCGCCTCGGGGTCGTCGTAGAAGACCTGGGTGGGCACCGCGACCACGCCGCACCGCTCGGGCAGCGAGCGGCAGAACTCCACCCCGTCCCGACCGCCCAGCGCGGTCACGTCGGCGGTGACGAAGTACGTCCCCTCCGGCGTCAGCGCGTCGAAGCCGGCGTCGGTCAGCCCGGCGACGAGCTGGTCCCGGCGCCGGCGCATGCCCTCCTGGAAGTCGGTGAAGTAGGCGTCCGGCAGGGCCAGCGCCACGGCGACCGCCGGTTGCAGCGGCGCCGCGTTGACGAAGGTCAGGAACTGCTTGACCCGCAGCACCGCCGAGACCAGGGGGGCCGGGCCGCTCGCCCAGCCGACCTTCCAACCCGTGCAGGAGAAGGTCTTGCCCGCCGACGAGATGCGCAGCGTCCGCTCCCGCATCCCGGGCAGGGTGGCCAGGGGCACGTGCGGTGCGGCGGCGTCGGGGAAGACCAGGTGCTCGTACACCTCGTCGGTGACCGCGTACGCGTCGTGCTCCTGGCAGATCTCGGCGACCAGGGCCAGCTCGTCGGGGGTGAAGACCTTCCCGGTCGGGTTGTGCGGGGAGTTCAGCAGCACCAGCCGGGTCCGCGGGCCGAACGCGGCGCGTAGCGCCGCCGGGTCGAAGGCGTACCGGCCGTCGTCGCCGGGACGCAGCGTCACCGGCCGCCGGACCGCGCCGGCCAGCGCGATCGAGGCCGCGTACGAGTCGTAGTACGGCTCGAAGCAGATCACCTCGTCGCCAGGCTCGCAGAGGGCGAGGATGCTGGCGGCGATCGCCTCGGTGGCGCCGGCGGTGACCACGATCTCGCCGTCCGGGTCGTACTCCAGTCCGTGGAAGCGGCGCTGGTGGTCGGCGACGGCCCGGCGCAGCGCGGGGATGCCCGGGCCCGGCGGGTACTGGTTCTGCCCGCCGCGCAGCGCCTCGGCCGCCGCGGCCAGCATCTCCGGCGGGCCGTCGCTGTCCGGGAAGCCCTGCCCGAGGTTGACCGCGCCGGTGCGGACGGCCAGCGCGGACATCTCGGCGAAGATGGTGGTGCCGAACGGACGCATCCGGGCCACGAGCGGGTCGACATCTGGCGTCGTCACGCCGGCCAGCCTACGGGCGCGCCGCCGAAGTCACCTGCCCGCGCAGGTCACCTGCCAGCCCCAGCCGTCCACCGAGTCGGTCACCGGCGCCCGGCCGGCCACGGTGGTGGAGCAACCGATCGTCCGGCCGTCGTTGTCGGTCTTGCTGGCGATCACGATCACCCTGTTCGCGTCGTCCGTGCGGATCTTCTTCCGCCAGGGCAGCCGCACCCCGTCCAGGCGGATGAAGTCGCCGTTCGCGTCGTAGTACTGGACGTCGGCCGTGCCCTGGCCGGTCACCTCGTAGGTCACCGCGAACCGGCCCCGTCCGCGCGACGGGGTGGCGGCCGGCGTCGAGGGTTGGACGGGTGGGGGCGGGGACCAGGTCGACTCCGGGGCGTCCTCGTCGTAGTCGTCGCTGTAGTACGGGTCCGGGTCGTAGTACGGCTCGTCGGCGGTCGGGCTGTACCGCCCGACCAGCGCGCTGCCCACCCCCACGCACCCGCACACGCCGAGGACGAGCACCGCGACGACGGCGATGACGATGCCCACGACCGCCGTCCCTGAGCCGGGTCGGTGCCGGCCGGTACCCGGGGTAGGCGTAGGGCGGCGGGTAGCCGGACGGCGGGTACGGCGACGG
>NZ_JAEVHN010000788.1:0-2577 GCF_016803375.1 Micromonospora sp. 4G55 | reverse complement strand
CACTAAGGCTTACAAGTCTTGAAACTACAGGGTTTTCATTTAAAAGTAAAATTTTCATCACTTTAATCCTTAAAAAATAATCGCTATTTTACGATAATTTCATTTATCCTTTCCTTAGGAGAAAAAAAGAGTTTGCATATGAGTAAAAAGTTCTAAAATTAAATTTTTAAAATATTGACATCATAACTAGTAAAATAGCAATCAAAACTACAAAACCTAGAGCTATCTTTATAGGATAGCCAATAACTAAAAGATTAAATTGTGGCAATTGTTTTCATCAAAAGTCCAAAAATAACATACGGCTAAAAGTGAAATTCCAAGTATAGGAAAGCTCATAGTAAAACCTATGATGAAAATATTAAACATACCCATATTTAAATAATGCATTAAATTCTCATGCGGATAAAATCCACCTAAACTAATATAACCCAAAGAATGACTTAAAAACAAAAGCATTAAATGATGGCCATCAAAAGCAAGAAAAAACATCAAAGCAAGTAAATTTAAAATTTGTGCCGTAATAGGCATACTCGTTCCAGAACTTGGATCTAATATACTTGCCATAGTAAATCCCATAGTAAAAGCAATCTGCTCACCTGCCATCATAATAATAGCAAAAATAATTTGAAGCATTAATCCTGCTATCATTCCAAAAATCACTTCACTAATAAGCTGTAAAACAAAAAAATATCTAAATGCAAAGATTCTAATCTAGCCAAAGGATATAAATACATAGTCAAAAATAAAACTATAGTACTTTTTATCACCATAGGAATAGAATTATGTGAAAAAAAAGGAAAAAAATACTAATAAGACCACTCATTCTAGCAAGAAGCAACATAAAAGTTACAACAATTTTTATCACCTTAAATAATTAACAAATTCCATTGGCGTTTATAGTATAAGTTTTATCACAAAAACTTGCAAGCTTGCTATCGTGAGTTACAAAAAATAAAGCTGCATCATTTTCTTTAACATAGGAAATTAAAAGCTCGATAACATTTTTAGCATTATCAAAATCCAAATTTCCAGTTGCTTCATCAGCAAAAATAATCTTTGGTTTTTTACAAAGCACACGTGCGATACTCACACGCTGTTGTTGTCCGCCGCTAAGCTTTCCTATTTTTTGATGTAAAAGCGTATCAATACCTAACCTTTTTAAAATTTTCTCATCTAAATCTTGACCCGATAAAACACTAGCAAGTTCGATATTTTCTAAAGCCGAAAAACCTTTAAAAAGATAATTGTGTCTGAAAAATAATACCAAAATCATAACGGCGAATTTTTAATCTTTCGTTTTCATCTAATCTGATAAAGACTAGAACCTTTAAAAAAAACTTCACCTTTTTTTGGAATCAATAAAGAAGAAAGTATATGCAAAAGAGTAGATTTACCACAACCGCTACTCCCTTGAATAGCAATGCAATCTTTGGTATTTAAAGTAAGATTTAAACCCTCAAAAAGACGGATAATCAAAACTATGGCTTAAATTTTCCGCTCTTTAAGAGTTCCATTTTTAACCGTTTTTAAAGTTGTGCAGCAAACTTCAGCCGCAAAATCTTCAGTTTTCTTTTCTAAACCTTCGCCAACTTCAAAGCAAATAAATTCAACAATTTTAATTTTTCCGCCAAATTCTTTTTCTTTTTCAGCAATTACTTGTTCTACAGTTTTTTTATCATCCATTACATAAAACTGACCCATTAAAGTAAGTTTGCTATCGAGTTGAGAATTATCAGCTATAAAACTATTCATTTTGCCCGGGATAATATTGTCCCAAATTTTTTCAGGTTTACCTTGAGCTTTAAGTTCTTCTTTGATTTTTTCTTCAGCTTTCTTTTAAAATTGCATCGTCTTAATTGTTTGCGACTTTGCAAATTGAGGAATTTTATGTTTCAGGTTTTATTTGGATTCTTTTCAGTCTGCGTCTTTCTTCTATTTTCTTTTTCAATGTTTCAGCAACCTAAAGCTTTGTATTCATTTTCAACAAAAGTCATATCCAAATCTTCATAACTTAAATAACTTGGTCTCATTGCTGCAATATGCATACAAATTTGTCTTAACAAATCTCTTGATTTTGAAGCCACTTCAGTGCTATCACAAGCTGCAGCGATCACAACGCCCACACGGCCATTTGTATGAATATAACCATTTACAACGCCGTTAGCACCTGCTTTTAAAGTTGCAAATCTTCTTACAACTAGGTTTTCTCCTATAGTTGCAATTTGACTTTTTAAATATTCTTCAAATTTTACACCATTAATCGTACTTGAGTGAAGCTCTTCCACACTTTGCAAGCTATTGCTTTGAATATGAGCTGTAGTATCTTTTGTTAAAGCGATAAACTGATCATTTTTTGCCACAAAATCTGTTTCGGAATTAATCTCACTTACAGTTGCGCTTGTAAAATCATCACTTACTTTTACACTTACTAAACCTTCTGCAGCAAGTCTATCTGCTTTTTTAGCAGCCTTACCTAAACCTTTTTCTCTTAAAAGTTGTACTGCTTTATCAAAATCTCCATTAGTTTCACTCAAAGCATTTTTACAATCCATCATCCCCGCGCCTGTACTTTCGCGG
>NZ_JAEVHN010000787.1:0-2588 GCF_016803375.1 Micromonospora sp. 4G55 | reverse complement strand
GCCTGGTTCGCCGCGCGCAACGCGCTGAACGTCCGCCACCGTCCCGCCGCGACCAACCGGTGCGTTGAGCCCTTCCAGCCCGTCCGGCGCGGGGTAGCCCTCGGGCGGCCGGAAGCGCCGGTGGTCGGCGGTCATCTGGGCGAAGAACGCCGGGCGCAGCGCGGGGGCGATCCGTTCGCCGTTGCCGAGCACGGTCAGGTGGTGCCAGACCATCCGCTCGAAGACCGCCGGCCGCAGCCCGGCCACCGCCGGCCCCCAGCGGTCCATCAACGCGAACACCCGGTGCCACTGCGCGAAGACCTCGAAGTGCCGGTCTCCCCGGGTCCGGGTGATCGCCCCGGCCCGCCGCTGCCGGTAGTTGACGCAGACCCGGTCGAGCACCGCGATCCGCTCGGCGGCCAGCAGCACCGGATAGGTGAAGGAGACGTCCTCGTACCAGCCGGGGGCGAAACGCAGCCCGAGGTCGACCAGGAACTCCCGGCGGACCACCCGGTTCCAGGCGGTGTGCAGCAGCTGCATGGTCTCCGGCCGGTCCCGCAGCCGGAAGGTGGCCTCGCCGAGCGGCTCCCGGAACACCTCGGCCATCGCGCTGCGGGTGGCGCTGTCGTTCCAGTGCGCGCGGACGTGGTCCACCACGAGGACGTCCGGGCGGGCGGCCCGCAGCCGGTCGGCGACCTCGGGCAGGCAGTCCGGGGCGAGCCAGTCGTCGCCGTCGACGAACCAGACGTACTCGCCGACGGCCCGGTCCAGCCCGGCGTTGCGGGCCGGACCGAGCCCGACGTTGCGGGGCAGCCGGAGTGCGGTGACCCGGGGATCGCGGGCGGCGTACTCGTCGAGGATGTCGCCGACGGCGTCCGGCGAGGCGTCGTCGACGCCGATCACCTCGAGGTCGTCGAAGGGCTGCCCGAGGATCGAGTCCAGGCACTCGCGCAGGTAGCCCTGCACCCGGTAGGCCGGTACGACGAAGCTGATCAGGGTCATCCCGGCCGCCCCCCTTGGTCAGCCCGGCGAACCGCCTTCCACCGGGACGGCCGTCACCCGCGCGGCGCGGGCCGGCAGGACCACCCAGGCCAGGACGACACTCGCCACGAATCCCACGAGAAGGTACGTACCGAGTGTAGCCAGACCGATACTCACAATTCCGGCGATCGCCGCCAGCGCCAGCAGCACCGACCGCCCCTCCCAGCCCAGCGTCCAGCGGTGCAGCGGCGGGGCCGCCTGCCGCTTCTCCAGCCGGGCGGTCAGGTCGTAGTGGTGCAGGGTGAGCACGAGGACGTAGGCGAAGATCAGCCAGGGCGACGCCCCGCCGACCACCCCGACGGCGATGGCGAACAGGTACTCCCCGGCCCGCAGCGCGGCCGGGACCAGCCAGTCCAGCGGCCCGTTGTGCGCCGCGCCGGCCCCCAGCCCGCCGACCAGCAGCACCAGCAGCGCCACCGGCACCCACCAGCGCAGCCCACCGTCGTCGGTCAGCAACGCCGCGACCAGCAGCGCCGCCGGGCCCAGCGCCGCCAGCACCGCCAGCGTCAGCGGGCCCATCGGGCGGACCACCGGCAGCCGCGCCGCCAGCGGACCGTCGTCGCGGTGCAGCGTGGCGTCGACCGTGTCCAGCACCGGCACCCACATCCAGCGCGCCCGCAAGGTGCGCAGCGCCCCGGTGTACGCGAACGCCAGCGTCCCCCAGACCAGCACCGCGACCAGGCTGACCAGCGGGTTGAACAGCGCCACGGTCAGCGCGATCAGCGCCCACCGCTCGCCGATCGGGAAGACCACCGTCCGCTTCAGCCAGTACGACACCGAGCCGGTGTCGGCCTGCACCCGGGTCGAGGCGGCGTTCAGCCGGTCACCGATCCCACCGCCTCCCCCGCCCACCGCCGTCTTCGGCCGACGGGCCGCCTCGTCGTGCAGCACGCCGTACCAGGTGTCGGTCATGTGCCGCACGGTCTGCAGCGTCATCGCGGCGATGGCGAGAGCCCAGCCGTACCGGAAGCCGGCGTGCGTCGCCCCGTAGCCGAGGCCGGCGTAGACCACGTACTCCTTCGCCCGGTCGGCCATCGTGTCCAGCCAGCCGCCCCAGGCGCTGAAGTGCCGGGTGTAGCGGGCCAGCTGGCCGTCCACGCAGTCGAGCACGAAGCCGAGGTAGAGCAGCACCGCCCCGCTAACCAGCGCGGGCCGGCCGCCGGCCGCGAACAGCACCGCCGCGGCGACCGCGAAGAGCACCGACAGCATGGTCACCCCGGTCGGGCCGAGGCCGATCCGGGCCGCCGCCTTCGTCACGTACGGCGACCAGGTGCTGACGAAGTAGGTGGTGAAGAAGTCGTCCCGCTCCTTGACCGAGAGCCGCAGCTCGGCCTTGTCCTCGTCCACCCCCGCCAGCGCCGCCTCGGCGGCGTGCAGCGCGGCGGCGTCGCCGACCCGGTGCGCCACGAGCAGGCGTACCCGGTGGGCGAAGGTCAGCGTGCCGAGCGCGGTGAGGCGGGCGGCGAAGAGCCCGGACCTGGGCTACGACGCCGAGGTACGCGGCGGGTGGAACCTGCTGACCCCCATGCCGGACACCATCGGCACGGACACCCAGGGCATGGGCATCG
>NZ_JAEVHN010000786.1:0-2596 GCF_016803375.1 Micromonospora sp. 4G55 | reverse complement strand
CGGCCACGTCGGCCGGCAGCGTCGCCTCGACCGGCCCGAGCCGAGCCGGCAGGTCGGGCCCACCGCCGGCGAGCACCAGGACGGTCAGCCGCCGCCCGCGCAGCCGGTCGGAGAACTCGGCCACCACCCGCAGCGCCGCCTCGGCGGCGTCCGGATCGGCGTACGACAGGGCGAGGGTGGCCCGCCGGGAACGGTGCAGCGCCGCCGGCAACCAGTGGTCGAGCTGCCGGACGAGCAGTTCACGCAGGACGGTGTCGGTGGCCATCGTTGTACCGTACGGCGGCCTCAGGCCGGGATGGAGATGCCCACCCCGCCCCGGGTCTGGCCGCCGTAGCGCCGCCGCTCCCGGTCGAGGTCCAGCCGGCCGATCCGCTTGCGCGCCGTCAGCGCCTCGTCGTCGAGCAGGTCGGCCGGGACGATCCAGACGATCTCGAACTCCAGGCCGTCCGGGTCCTGCCCGTAGAGGCTCTTGGTGGTGCCGTGGTCGGAGGTGCCGACCAGCGCGCCCGCGGCGGCCAGCCGCTCGGCGGTGGCGGCCAGCTCGTCGAGGGTGTCCAGCTCCCAGGCCAGGTGGTAGAGGCCGACGGTGGCACGCCCGGCCTGCGAGCGGCCGGCCGCCGCGCCGATCTCGAACAGGCCGAGGTCGTGGTCGTTGGTGGAGTCGGGCGCCTGGAGGAACGCGGCGCCACGGAACCCGTCCGGGGTCATCGCCACCGGCCGGAAGCCCAGCACGTCGCGGTAGAAGGCGACGCTGCGGTCGAGGTTGCTGACGTAGAGGACGGCGTGGTTGAGGCGATGGATTCCCATGCACTCGACGCTAGCGCGGTTTTGTTGAGCGTTCAACCATTGCCGCTATGATGGACGCCATGACCCGGTGGCTGGACCCCGACGAGCAGCGCACCTGGCGGGCCTTCCTGACCGCCTCCCGGGCGCTGATGGACACCCTCGACCGCGAGCTGCAACGCGACGCGGGGATGCCGCACGCCTACTACGAGATCCTGGTCCGGCTCTCCGAGGCCCCCGGGCGGCAACTGCGGATGAGCGAGCTGGCCGACGTGACCGGCTCCTCGCGCAGCCGGCTCTCGCACGCCGCCGCGCGGCTGGAGGCCGCCGGGTGGCTCCGCCGCGAGGACTGCCCGACCGACCGGCGCGGCCAGGTCGCCGTCCTCACCGACGACGGCTTCGCGGCGCTCGCCGCCGCCGCACCCGGCCACGTCGACGGGGTACGCCGGCACCTCTTCGACGCGCTCAGCCCGGCCCAGGTCGACCAGTTGCGCCGGATCAGCGAGACGCTGGTCGCCCACCTGACCGGTTGACGACTCGGATCACGTCGGGTCTTGTACAACCCGTGGCCGGACGAGCACGATGGGGCGTGCCCTCCGGCTTCGGTGAACTGACCCTCCAGGCGCACCACCTGGTGTCCGCCGGCGACCTGGCCGGCGCGCAGCGACTGCTCGCCGACGCGCTGACCGACGCCGACCCCCGGCCCGACCACGCCTCCCCCGAGCTGGCCGACGCCGCCGGGCTCCAGGCGCGGGTGCTGGTCGCGCTCGGCGAGCCGCACTCCGCGCGCGGCTGGGCGGCCTTCGCGTACGCGGCCGCCACCCGGCTCTACGGGCGCTCGGACGAGCGGACGATCTCGGCGGGAGCGACGCTGGCCGCCGTGCTGCACCGGGTCGGCAGCGACGCCCGCGCGGCGCGGCTCTACTCCGAGGTGATCCTCGAGCTGACCGCCCACGACGGGCCGGAGTCGCTGCGGGTGCTCGCCGCGCACGCCGACCTGGCCACCGTGGAGTACGCCCGGGGCCAGTGCGCGCAGGCCCGGGAACGCCTCCAGGACGCCTGGGAGCTGCACCGCGAGGTCTACGGCGACGGCAACCCCAGCGGCATCAAGATGCTGGCCCGGCTCGGCGCGATGCAGCGCGACTGCGGCCGGTTCACCGAGGCGCACGACAACCTGGCGCTCGCCCGCGAACTGGCCCGGCAGCACCTGCCCGCCGACGACCCACTGGCCCGGCAGGTCGCGGCCCTGGCCCGGGCGGCCGCCGACCCGGACCACGTCTGCGACGACGAGCCGCCCCCGGAGCGGGACACCCCGGTGGTGCCGGCCGCCCGCACCGCCCCGGCCGACGAGGGGCCGCCCGAGCCGCCCGCCTGGCCGGTGGGGCCGGCGGCGACCGACCAGGCGTACCCGCCGACGGTGCCCGGCCAGCGGCTGCCCACCGAGGACGCCGACGCCCCGGAGGCCGACGACCCGTACGCCGACTGGTGGCCGCCGGATCCGGTCGCCGAGCCGGAGCCGGCCGCCCACGAGCCGGTCCCCCCGTCCGTGGTCGGGCTGGCCAACGGGTACGCCGAGGAGGCCGACGGGGTGCACCGGGTGGGTCAGCGCCACCCGGAGGAGTCCCGGCTGCTGCCGGTGGTGGTGCCCCGGCACCACGCGCCCCCGCCGCGCCGCAACCGGGCGACCCCGGCCATGGTGGCCGGGCTGACCGTGGTGGTGCTGGGCACCGTCGCGGTGGTCGCCGGGGTGTCCCAGGTCGACGGCGGTGGCGACGATCCGCCGGCGCCCGCCGCCGCGCCGACCGGCTCGCCG
>NZ_JAEVHN010000785.1:0-2599 GCF_016803375.1 Micromonospora sp. 4G55 | reverse complement strand
TCGCGGCCGGGCGGGGCACCCCGGCGGTCTTCGTCAACGCCCGCGGCGGCGCGCTGACCCGGCAGGGCGCCTGGACGATCCTGCGCCGCGCCGCCGAGCGGGCCGGGCTGCCGGTGGACGGGCCCAACGCGGTGTCCCCGCACACCCTGCGCCACTCGTACGCCACCCACCTGCTCGACGGCGGCGCCGACGTGCGGGTGGTGCAGGAACTGCTCGGCCACGCCTCGGTGACCACCACCCAGGTGTACACGTTGGTCACCGTGGAGCGGCTGCGCGAGGTGTACGCCACCGCGCATCCCCGCGCCCGCGGCTGACCCGGGCGCCACGGCTCGGTCGGGCGGGACGTCCGACACGCCGGACCGGTACCGAACGCGCTGGTGGTGAGTGGCGTACAGTCGGCATCGGCGCGGACCTCCTGGGGCGACATCCGGGGTGCGCAGCGGCGCCGCGCAGGACGTCGGACGGCTCCGACGCCGGGTGGTCGTCGGGAGGGGGCAACGAGGACATGGCTGGCAACGGTGACCGTGCCGACGCCTGGACGTCGGAGCTCCGCGAGCAGCAGGCGTCGCTCGGCGCGGACCTGGGTCCGGCGGACCCGGCCGCCTACACGATGCGCAAGCCGATCCCCGAGCCGATGCCGACCGACCGGCACGGGCCGGCGCGGATCATCGCGATGGCCAACCAGAAGGGCGGCGTCGGGAAGACCACGACGACCATCAACCTGGGCGCCGCGCTCGCCGAGTACGGCCGCAAGGTGCTGCTGGTCGACTTCGACCCGCAGGGCGCGCTCTCGGTCGGCCTCGGGGTCAACCCGCACAACCTCGACCTGTCGGTCTACAACCTGCTCATGCAGGACGACGTCACCGCCGAGGACGTCCTGATCAAGACCGACGTCGCCGGGCTGCACCTGCTGCCCGCCAACATCGACCTCTCCGCCGCGGAGATCCAGCTGGTCAACGAGGTCGCTCGGGAGATGGCCCTGTCCCGGGTGCTGCGGACCGTCCGCAAGGAGTACGACTACATCCTGATCGACTGCCAGCCCTCGCTGGGCCTGCTGGCGATCAACGCGCTCACCGTGGCGCACGGCGTGCTCATCCCACTCGAGTGCGAGTTCTTCAGCCTGCGCGGGGTGGCGCTGCTGCTGGACACCATCGACAAGGTGCGCGAGCGGCTCAACTTCGACCTGGAACTCGAAGGCATCCTCGCCACCATGTACGACAGCCGCACCACCCACTGCCGGCAGGTGCTCCAGCGGGTGGTCGAGGCGTTCGGCGACAAGGTCTACCAGACGGTCATCACCAAGACGGTGAAGTTCCCGGAGTCCACGGTGGCCGGTGCGCCGATCACCACCCTCGACCCGGCCTCCTCCGGAGCGCGCAACTACCGGCAGCTGGCCCGTGAGGTGATCGCCGCCCAGGCCGACCGGTAGGTCGGGGTGCACCTTGCCGCCGGTGGACCCGGGGCGTGGACTACGGTCGTCCGGTGACCGCGCCACCCCTGGACCCGCCGACGACCCCGGAGCAGCCCCCCGTGCTGGCCGCCGAGGCCGCCGCCGAGGTGGCCACCGACCCGACCGGCGTGCCGCAGGCCGCCGAGAGCGCCGGCTTCACCGTCCGGCTGGCGAACTTCACCGGACCGTTCGACCTGCTGCTGCAACTCATCGGCAAGCACAAGCTCGACGTCACCGAGGTGGCCCTGCACAAGGTCACCGACGAGTTCATCGCGTACATCCGGGCGATGGGCGACCAGTGGGACCTGGACGAGGCGAGCGAGTTCCTGCTCATCGCGGCCACCCTGCTCGACCTGAAGGCGGCCCGGCTGCTGCCCGCCGCCGAGGTCGAGGACGAGGAGGACCTGGCCCTGCTGGAGGCGCGGGACCTGCTCTTCGCCCGGCTGTTGCAGTACAAGGCGTACAAGGAGGCGGCGGCGCACATCGCCGAGCTGGAGGCGGTGGGCGGCCGGCGCTACCCCCGAGCGGTCACCCTGGAGCCCCGGTACGCCGACGCGCTGCCCGACCTGGTCCTCGGCATCGGCCCGGAGCGGCTGCTCAAGCTCGCGATCCGGGCGATGACCCCGAAGCCGACCCCCGAGGTGTCCATCGCGCACGTGCACATGGTGCGGGTCAGCGTCCGGGAGCACGCGGCGATCCTCACCGAGCGGCTGCGCCGCGCCGGCACCGCCACCTTCTCGCTGCTCTGCGCCGACTGCGAGATCACCCTGGAGGTGGTGGCCCGCTTCCTGGCGCTGCTGGAGCTGTACCGGGAGGGGCTGGTCTCCTTCGTGCAGGACCAGGCCCTGGAGGAGCTGACGGTGCGCTGGACCGGCCCCGCCGACGGCGACACCGAACTGCACATCGATGAGTACGCCGGCTCCCCGGCCGAGCCGGTCGAGACCGCTGAGGCTCCGGCCGAGCCGGTCGAGGCCGCTGAGGCTCCGGCCGAGCCGGCCGAGATCGCTGCGGCCCCGGGCGAGCCGGGTGGAGCGGCGGACGGGGACGGGACGGCTACGACGGAGGAGCGAGCGGGATGAGCAACGAGGAGCGTCGGGACTCCCTGGCCGACCAGGCGGCGGCCTGGGTCCCACCGTGGGAGCGCCCCAC
>NZ_JAEVHN010000784.1:0-2606 GCF_016803375.1 Micromonospora sp. 4G55 | reverse complement strand
CGCGGCGCAGGTCTGCTCCTGCAACGCGGTGACCCGCGACGACATCGACGCCGCGATCGCCGGCGGCGCGACGGACGTGCCGGCGTTGAAGGCGTGTACCCGGGCCGGCACCAGCTGCGGATCGTGCGTGCCGATGCTCAAGCAACTGCTCGACGCGGCCGGGGTGAAGCAGTCCACCGCGCTCTGCGAGCACTTCGACGCCAGCCGGCAGGAACTCTTCGACATCGTCCGGGTGCGCGGCATCCGCACCTTCTCCGGGCTCATCGCCGAGCACGGGCGGGGGCGCGGCTGCGACATCTGCAAGCCGGTGGTGGCCTCGATCCTGGCCTCGCTCGGCGCCGGGCACGTGCTCGACGGCGAGCAGGCCTCGTTGCAGGACACCAACGACCACTTCCTGGCCAACCTGCAACGCGACGGCAGCTACTCGGTGGTGCCCCGGATCCCCGGCGGGGAGATCACCCCGGAGAAGCTGATCGTGATCGGTGAGGTGGCCCGCGACTTCCGGCTCTACACCAAGATCACCGGTGGACAGCGGATCGACCTGTTCGGCGCCCGGGTCGAGCAACTGCCGCAGATCTGGCGCCGGCTGGTCGACGCGGGCTTCGAGTCCGGCCACGCGTACGGCAAGGCGCTGCGGACGGTGAAGTCCTGCGTCGGCGAGACCTGGTGCCGGTACGGGGTGCAGGACTCGGTCGGCCTGGCCATCGCGCTGGAGCTGCGCTACCGGGGCCTGCGCGCCCCCCACAAGATCAAGTCGGCGGTCTCCGGCTGCGCCCGGGAGTGCGCCGAGGCCCGCAGCAAGGACTTCGGCATCATCGCCACCGACACCGGCTGGAACCTCTACGTCGGCGGCAACGGTGGCTTCCGGCCCCGGCACGCCGACCTCTTCGCCACCGACCTGTCCACGGAAGCGCTGATCTCGCTGATCGACAGATTCCTGATGTACTACATCCGCACCGCCGACCGGCTACAACGCACCGCCGCCTGGATCGAGGCGATGGACGGCGGCCTCGACCACCTGCGCTCGGTGATCGTGGACGACTCGCTCGGGCTCTGCGCCGAACTCGACGCGGCGATGGCCCGGCACGTGGCGACCTATTCCGACGAGTGGCGCGACGTCCTCGACGACCCGGAGCGGCTGCGCCGCTTCACCTCCTTCGTCAACGCCCCGGACGTGCCCGACCCGTCGATCAGCTTCGCCGTCGAACGCGGGCAACCGGTGCCCGCGCGCGACGCACCACCCACCCCGGCGGCCGACCGCCGCCGCCAGCCGGTCGCCCTCGGCCTTCCGGAGGTACGGCGATGAGCCCGACGAGCACCGTGGACGGAGGCAGGATGATGAGCGCGACGAGCACCCTGGACTGGACGGCCGTCTGCCCCATCGACCGGTTGGATCCCGACCGGGGCGTCGCCGCGCTGGTCGACGGCGTACAGGTGGCGCTCTTCTCGACCGGCGGCGAACTGTTCGCGGTCGACAACCTCGACCCGGTCGGCGGCGCGTACGTGATGTCCCGGGGCATCGTGGGCAGCCGCGGCGGGGTGCCGACCCTCGCCTCCCCGCTGCACAAGCAGGTCTACGACCTGCGTACCGGGCGCTGTCTGGACCTGCCCGGCGTGACGCTGCCCGTGCACCGGGTCCGCTGCCGGGACGGGCTGGTCGAGGTGCGGCTGCGACAGGAGGAGTGATGCGGGAGGAACTGGCCGGCTTCACCATCGGGGTCACCGCCGACCGGCGGCGCGACGAGCTGGCCGCGCTGCTGCAACGCCGCGGCGCCCGGGTGGTGCTCGCCCCGGCCCTGCGGATCGTGCCGCTGGCCGACGACAGCGACCTGCGCGAGGCCACCCGCGCCTGCCTGGACCGGCCGCCGGACATCCTGATGGCGAACACCGGCATCGGGATGCGCGGCTGGCTGGAGGCGGCCGAGGGCTGGGGGCTCGCCGAGCCGCTGCGCTCGGTGCTGTCCCGGTCGTACGTGGTGGCCCGGGGGCCGAAGGCGCGCGGCGCGATCCGGGCCGCCGGGCTGCACGACCAGTGGTCGCCCGACTCGGAGAGCTGCGACGAGGTGATCGAGCACCTGTGCCGGCGCGGGGTGGCCGGTCAGGTCATCGCCATGCAGCTGCACGGCGACCGGCAGCCGGAGTGCACCGAGGCGCTGGAGGCGGCCGGGGCCACCGTGATCGAGGTGCCGGTCTACCGCTGGGCGCCGCCCACCGACCCGGCCCCGCTGCACCGGCTGATCGACCTGGTCGCCGGGCGGCTGGTCGACGCCGTCACGTTCACCTCCGCGCCGGCGGCGGAGGCCCTGCTGCGGGCGGCCGGCGACCGGTCCGAGACGGTGCTGGAGGCGCTGCGCTCAGACGTGCTCGCCAGCTGCGTCGGCGCGGTCACCGCGGAGCCGCTGGTCCGTCGGGGAGTGCCGGTCAGCGCGCCCGCCCGGGCCCGCCTCGGGGCACTGGTCCGGCAGATCGTCGACGAGCTGCCCCGCCGTACGGTGACCGTCAAGGCCGCCGGGCACCTGCTGACCCTGCGCGGGCACGCGGCCGTGGTCGACGGGGAGCTGCGGCCGCTCGCGCCCGCCCCGATGGCGGTGCTCCGGGCGCTCGCC
>NZ_JAEVHN010000783.1:0-2609 GCF_016803375.1 Micromonospora sp. 4G55 | reverse complement strand
CTGCGGCTTCCCGGCGGCCCGGGTCCAGACCACCGCGGCGGTCACCGTAGTCACCGAGGGCGCGTGGATGCCGGCCACCGGGGCGGCCAGGTCGCGGGAGGTGATCAGAGGCGCCCAGCCGTCCACCGACAACGGGTAGACCTCCCCGATCGGGGCGTCCGCGGGCAACTTGACCTCGATTTTCTCGGTGCGCGCGCCGGGCCGCTCCTCCGGCACCACGAACGTCAGCTCCACCGCGTCGCCGTGGTTGGCCTGGGTCGGCGTGGTCGTCACGTCCGCCGCCAGCGCCGCGCCCGGCCAGGCCAGCGCCCCGGCGACCGCGGTGGCCAGCACGAGCCCCGCCCGCCGGCCGCCGTTGCGGGTGATCGCCATCTGTGCCCCCATCCGTCTCCACGCGGCCGGGTCCGGTTTCCGGCCACACCGGGTAGTTCGGATCGCGGGTCGGAAAGGTTCAATCCGCGCCGGCACGATCTGCGCGGCGGGCGGGACACGCGGGCCCATCCTTTCCCGACGACCGGGCGGAAACGGGCGACAGATAGCATCGCAGGAGCCGGAACCGGCAACATCCGTACCGTCTGCAGTTGAGGAGTCACCGTGTCCGCACCCCGTACCCCCGTCGTGGCCGACCCCGTCGTCGTCGCCGCCGGGACGACGGCGGCCGACGCGGTGGCCGCGGCCGGGCTGCCCATGGCCGGGCCGAAGGCGATCGTGGTGGTCCGCGACCCGCAGGGCGTATTGCGCGACCTGGACTGGAAGCCGGCCGAGGAGACCAGCGTCGAGCCGGTCACCCTCGACTCGCCGGACGGGCTCAACGTGCTGCGCCACTCGACGGCGCACGTGCTCGCCCAGGCCGTCCAGGACGTCTTCCCGGAGGCCAAGCTCGGCATCGGCCCGCCCGTCGAGAACGGCTTCTACTACGACTTCGCCGTCGACAAGCCGTTCCAGCCGGACGACCTGAGCAAGCTCGAGAAGCGCATGCAGGAGATCATCAAGTCCGGCCAGCGGTTCCGCCGTCGCCGCTTCAACAGCCTGGACGAGGCGAAGGCCGAGCTGGCCGCCGAGCCGTTCAAGCTGGAGCTGATCGACGTCAAGGGGGAGGGGCTGGACTCCTCCGAGGTGATGGAGGTGGGCGGCGGCGAGCTGACCATCTACGACAACCTCGCCGCGAACGAGGACAAGGTCTGCTGGTCCGACCTGTGCCGGGGGCCGCACCTGCCCACCACCCGGCTGATCGGCGCGTTCAAGCTGATGCGCTCGGCCGCCGCCTACTGGCGGGGGTCGGAGAAGAATCCGCAGCTCCAGCGGGTGTACGGCACCGCGTGGCCGACCCGGGACGAGCTGAAGGCGTACCTGAAGCTGCTGGAGGAGGCCGCCCGGCGCGACCACCGCAAGCTCGGCGCGGACCTCGACCTGTTCAGCTTCCCCGACGAGATCGGCTCCGGCCTGGCGGTCTTCCACCCCAAGGGCGGCATCATCCGCCGGGAGATGGAGAACTACTCGCGCCGCCGGCACGAGGCGGCCGGGTACGAGTTCGTCAACACCCCGCACATCACCAAGGCGCACCTGTTCGAGACCTCCGGGCACCTGCCCTACTACGCCGAGACGATGTTCCCGCCCATGCAGCTGGAGGGCGCGGACTACTACCTCAAGGCGATGAACTGCCCGATGCACAACCTGATCTTCCGGGCGCGCGGGCGGTCCTACCGCGAGCTGCCGCTGCGGCTGTTCGAGTTCGGCACGGTCTACCGGTACGAGAAGTCCGGCGTCGTGCACGGCCTGACCCGGGTCCGCGGCCTGACCCAGGACGACTCGCACATCTACTGCACCCGGGAGCAGATGCCCGGTGAGCTGTCCACCCTGCTGTCGTTCGTGCTCGACCTGCTGCGCGACTACGGCCTGGACGACTTCTACCTGGAGCTGTCCACCCGCGACGACTCGCCCAAGTTCATCGGGTCGGACGAGGACTGGGCGGAGGCCACCGAGGCGCTGCGCACCGCCGCCGAGTCCTCCGGCCTGGACCTGGTGCCCGACCCGGGCGGCGCGGCCTTCTACGGCCCGAAGATCTCGGTACAGGCCAAGGACGCCATCGGCCGGACCTGGCAGATGTCCACCATCCAGGTCGACTTCAACCAGCCGGAGCGGTTCGGCCTGGAGTACCAGGCGGCGGACGGCAGCCGGCAGCGGCCGGTGATGATCCACCGGGCCCTCTTCGGCTCGATCGAGCGCTTCTTCGGTGTGCTCACCGAGCACTACGCGGGCGCGTTCCCGGCCTGGCTGGCCCCGGTGCAGGTGGTCGGCATCCCGATCCGCGAGGACCACACCGACTACCTGCACGGCTTCGTCGCGGCGCTGCGCGCCGAGGGGATCCGCGCCCAGGTCGACGCGGGTGACGACCGGATGCAGAAGAAGATCCGCACCGCCCAGCAGCAGAAGATCCCGTTCATGGTGATCGCCGGCGACGACGACGTGGCCGCCGGCACGGTCTCCTTCCGCTACCGGGACGGCTCGCAGCGCAACGGGGTGCCGATGGCCGAGGCCGTCACCCACGTGCTCGACGTGGTCAGCTCCCGCTCCAACTCCGGCCCGTCCGCCAAGAGCTGACCCCACCC
>NZ_JAEVHN010000782.1:0-2613 GCF_016803375.1 Micromonospora sp. 4G55 | reverse complement strand
GCGCGTACGCCCCACCCGGGCCGGTGAAGAGCACCTCGTCGCCGGGGCGCAGCCGGGCCGCCCAGGGCCCGGCCAGCCCCTCGTCGCCGTGGTGCACCACGTCCACGGTGAGTTCGCCGGCCAGCGGGTCCCAGGCGCGGACGGTGTACGCGCGCAGCCGGGGCCACTGGTCGCGGGGCAGGTCACGACGGATCGCGGCCAGGTCCAGCGGCCTGGGGTGGTCGACCCCGGGCGCCGGGAAGACGATCTTGATGTAGTGGTCGGTGTACTCCCCGACCGGCAGCCCGGCCAGCTCCTCCCCGCCCAGGACCAGGCGGATCAGGTGCGGGGTGGGCCGCTCGGTCCGCAGGACCCGGGCGGACGTGACCTTCTTGGGGCGCTCCGTCATGCCACTTAGGCTAGCCTAAGTCGTCGCGGGGCCCCGGGTCGGGAGAGCGACTCACCCGCCGGACCAGCCGGTCGTGCCAGGCCACCGCCGCCGGGTCGGTGAGCGACGCCACCTGGTCGACCACCACCCGCAGCCGGGCGGCGTCGTCCGGGGCGGCCCGCCACAGCGGCGCGAAGACCGGGTCGAGCGCGTCCGGCGCCCGCTCGCCCAGCACGCCGACCAGCTCGGCGAGGACCTCTCGCTGCCGGTCGTACCGGGGGCCGGCGCCCGGACGGTTCATCACGTAGCGCCAGGCGATCCCCTTCAGCAGCGCGCACTGGGCCCGGACCCGACGCGGCACCACCAGGTCGGCGGCGTACCGGCGGTGCGGGCCCGGGCCGAACCGCTCCCGGGTGGCGGTCACCACGGCGGAGACGAACCGGCCGGTCAGCACGCTGGCGGTGGCCTTCAGCGCGACCTGCGCGCGGTGGCTGCCGTCGTACCCGGCGAGCACGGCGAGCTCCGGCTCGTCGAGCAGGTCGACCAGCACCTCGCCGAGGTCGGCCGGGGACTCGCCGGAGTAGACGGCGGCCACGTCGACGCAGAGGGCGGCCCGCTCGTCCGGGTCGTCGAGCAGGGGCCGCAGCGAGAGGTACCCGCCGTGGATGCCGTCCTCCACGTCGTGCACCGAGTAGGCGACGTCGTCGGCCCAGTCCATCACCTGGGCCTCCAGGCAGCGCCGCGCGCCGCCGGGCGGGCCGCCGCCGTCCCCCGCGGGTACGCCCTCGCGCAGCCAGTCGAAGACCGGCCGGTCGTCGTCGTACACCCCGAACTTGCGCAGTCCCGGCTGCCGGGGCCACGGGTACTTGCCGACCGCGTCGAGCGAGGCCCGGGTGAGGTTGAGCCCGGCGGGTACGCCGTCCGGGCCGACCACCTTGGCCTCCAGCCGGGTCAGCACGCGCAGCGTCTGGGCGTTGCCCTCGAACCCGCCGCAGGGCGCGGCGAGCCGGTCGAGGGCGTCCTCGCCGTTGTGCCCGAAGGGCGGGTGGCCGAGGTCGTGCGCCAGCCCGGCGGTGTCCACCACGTCCGGGTCGCAGCCCAGCCGGGCGCCCATCTCCCGGGCGATCTGGGCCACCTCCAGCGAGTGCGTCAGCCGGGTACGCAGGAAGTCGTCGGTGCCGGCGACGTGCACCTGGGTCTTGGCGGCCAGCCGCCGGAAGGCGGCCGAGTGCAGCACCCGGGCCCGGTCCCGCTCGTACGGCGACCGGCCGTAGCCGGTGTCCTTGGGCGCCTCGTCGACCCGACGCCGCGCGTCGGCCGCGTCCCACGGCCCGGCCGGGTCGGCGTCACGCACCCCTCAGCCCTGCTGTCGCAGCACGCAGAACTCGTTGCCCTCCGGGTCGGCGAGCACCGTCCAGGAGGCGTCGCCCTGGCCGACGTCGACGTGCCGGGCCCCCATGTCGACCAGCCGCTCGACCTCGGCCTCCTGGTCGGCCGGGCGCAGGTCGAGGTGGAGCCGGTTCTTGGTCTCCTTGCCGTCGGCGACCGGGACGAAGACGATGCCGGGCAGCCGGTCGCGCGACTGGCGGATCTCCACCTCGTCCGGCTTCTCCGCGATCACCTGGTAGCCCAGCGCCTCGGCCCACCAGTGGGCCAGCCGGGACGGGTCCCGGGCGTCGACGGTCAAGCTCTCCCAGACGCTGGTCATGCGGCCACCCTTCGCCGGTCGTACGCAACTGATCGCGGGAGCCCAGGTTACGCCCGGGTGGCCCGCGGAGTGCGCCGGCGAACGTCGCATGGCGGGTCCGCAACCGCCGATCAGACGACAGTTGTCGACCGATTGCCGACCGTCACGGGATCGCGGGCGCGGCGTGGCCTTCGGTAACGTGCCGGGAGCGGTACGTGACACCGACGACCGGAACGCGACGAACGGGGGACGCTCGTGCACGTTGACACGGTGATGGACGCGGAGCTGCGGAGGCTGCGCCGACGCCGCCCCGAGGTGGCCGGCACGGTGCTGGGCGGGCGCGACGGGATGCTCATCTCCAGCGACCTGCCGACCACCGACGCGACCCACCTGGCCGCCCTCGCCGCGGTGAGTTTCGGGGTGGGGCACCAGGTCGCCCACACCGTGCGCGGCGGCGGCTTCCGGGAGTCGTGGTGCACACGGCCACCGGCTCCGTGATCACCTACCCGGCCGGGCGGCACGCGCTGCTCACCCTGGTCACCGGCGCGGGTGCCGACCT
>NZ_JAEVHN010000781.1:0-2617 GCF_016803375.1 Micromonospora sp. 4G55 | reverse complement strand
GACCGAGGCGCGGGCGATCCGGTCCACCGCCGGGGCGACCACCGGGGCGGCGGCCACCCGCAGCCGCACCCGCTCGGCGCACTCCGGCGTCACCCGCTCGTCGCGCAGCCAGACGTACCCGGCCCAGCCGACCAGCAGCAGCACCAGGGCGGCGCTGAGCAGCACCACCGGGGAACGGCGGGCGAGCAACCGCGCCGGCACGTCGCCCACCACGGCTGCCTCCCCTACTCGTCGTCGCCCGTCCGCCGGCACGCTGCCGCAGGTCACGGGTGTCGCGGACGGTTTCGGCCGGTGTGTTCACCGACCCCGCATCGTGCCGCGCTGACACACCCTGCCAAGGTTTCGGGTCCCCGGCAAACCCCCGGTCGACGAGCTGTTATCCGATCGTCGCTGCCGGTCCGACCCATTGCGTACGCGGCCCGGGCCGCCCTAGGGTGGCGCGATCGTGCCACTTACTGACCGGTAGGAGCAGCGTGGACACCTCCAGCAGCACCACCGCTCGCCACGTGCTGTTCCTGAACTGGCGCGACACCAGCAACCCGGAGGGCGGCGGTTCCGAGGTCTACATCGAGCGGATCGCCGCTGAACTGGTCGCCGCCGGCCACCGGGTGACGCTGCTCTGCGCCGCCCATGCGCAGGGCGGCCCGGAGGAGATGAACCCCGACGGCGTCCGCGTGCTGCGCCGCGGCTCCCGCCACACGGTGTACGCCCGCGCGGCCCTGACCTACCTGGCCGGGCGGTTCGGGCTGGGCCCGCTGGGCCGGCGCGGCGGCGGCCTGCCGGACCTGGTGGTGGACGTCTGCAACGGCGTGCCGTTCTTCGCCCCGCTGTACGCCGGCCGCCCGGTGCTCGCCCTGGTGCACCACGTGCACCGGGAGCAGTGGCCGGTGGTCTTCGGCCCGTGGATGTGCCGGCTGGGCTGGTGGATCGAGTCCTGGTTGGCGGTCCGGCTCTACCGGCGCTGCCGCTACGTGACGGTCTCCGAGGCCAGCCGCACCGAGCTGGCCGAGCTGGGGGTGGACGCGGAACGGATCGACGTGGTGCCGAACGGCACCCCGCCGGTGACCGGCCCGCCGCTGCCGCGCACCGCCCACCCGTCGCTGCTGGTGCTGGGCCGCCTGGTGCCGCACAAGCGGGTCGAGATCGCGATGCGCACGGTGGCCGAGCTGGCCGGGGAGCTGCCGGAGCTGGAGCTGGTGGTGGCCGGTCAGGGCTGGTGGGAGCAGCCGCTGCGGGAGATCGCCGACTCCCTCGGCGTCGCCGACCGGGTCCGGTTCACCGGCTTCATCAGCGAGGAGGAGAAGCACGAGGTGCTCTCCTCCTGCTGGCTGGCGCTCACCCCGTCGCTCAAGGAGGGCTGGGGCCTGACCATCGTCGAGGCCGCCGCCCGGAGCACCCCGACGATCGCGTTCCGCTACGCCGGGGGCGTCGCCGAGGCGATGGTCGACACCGAGACCGGCCTGCTGGTCGACGACGAGGCCGAGTTCACCGACCAGGTGCGCGAGCTGCTCGCCGACGACGTGCGGCGCAAGGCGATGGGTGAGGCGGCGCTGGCCCACGCGGCCCGCTTCACCTGGGCCGCGACCGGGGCGCGCTTCGCGCAGCTGGTCGCCCGGCTCACCGCCACCCGCTGACGGCCGGCACGCGAACTGCCGCAGACACGCGACCGGGGCGCCCGCATCAGCGGACGCCCCGGTCGACGGTGGTTCAGCGCGTGCCGTACAGCGTGCTCTCGGAGCTCTGCTCACTCACCTTGGAGTTGGCGGCCTCCTTGGCGGACGGGCTGAGCGCATTCGCCAGACCGACGCTGCCGAGCAGGCCGAGCACGACCCCGAGTACCCCGACGGCGACGAACGCGGGCAGGTTCCTCATCCACCTTCTCCTTCCGCGGGACTCGCGTGCCGGGACGCTACCACGCGCCGCAGCACCTGCGCAGTGCCCGAAAAACCGATGGCCAACACCACCGTTCCGGCCAGCAGGTGGGCGTAACCGACCGGGCCGGGGCCGTTCCGGCCGGCCGGGGCCGTCCAGGCCGGGTTCTCGTAGAGGGTCAACTCTGCACCGGCGTGGGCCAGCCGCAGCCCGACCAGCGAGGTCACGGGCACGGCGGGACCCGACGCCCGCTGCACCAGCACCCAACGCGCCCCCATGGCGGCCAGCGGACGGCCGGCGGCGAGCAGGTCGCGCACCTGGGCCGCACGCGGGTCCTCCTTGCCGACCGCGACGTCACCCACCCACAGGGTGTCGTCGATCAGCACCGGCGACGACAGCAGGCGCGGGGCCGGGTCGATCACCACCCGGCCGCCGTTCCAGGCGTACCGCTGGTACTCCTGGAACGGCAGGGAGATCACCTCACCCGGCCGGTCGGCCACCTGCCGGGCGACCACCGCCCAGTCCGCCGGGTAGTTCACCGGCGTCAACCGGCCGAGCGCCCCGAAGGCCAGGTCGGGCAGGAGGGCCACCGGCAGCATGGCCGCGCCGACCAGCAGCACCGTGCCGGTGGTCCGGTCGAACCGGGTGGCCAGCCGGTCGCGAGCCGTTCCGCGCCGAGCGCCACGGCCACCGCGAGGGCCAGCGCGTACGGGACGAGCAGCTTCTGCCCGTCGCGGACCAGCCC
>NZ_JAEVHN010000780.1:0-2617 GCF_016803375.1 Micromonospora sp. 4G55 | reverse complement strand
ACCCCGCGGCCGACCGCGAAGCCCAAGCCCAAGCTGGCGGCCGAAGCCCACCACGCTGCCCGCGGGCTGCGGCGCGCCACCGGGGTACGCGCCGTCGCGCTGACCTTCGACGACGGCCCGGACCCGGCCTGGACGCCGAAGATCCTCGACCAGCTGCGGGCCGCCCGGGTCAAGGCGACGTTCTGCCTGGTCGGCACCGAGGTACGCAAGCACCCGGAGCTGGTCGTCCGGATCGTCCGGGAGGGTCACCAGCTCTGCAACCACAGCTGGCGGCACGACTTCGACCTGGGCCGGCGGCCGGTGACCGAGATCCGGGCCGACCTGGTTCGGACCAACCGGGCCATCCAGGCCGCCGTGCCGGGCGCCAAGGTGCCGTTCTACCGCCAACCGGGCGGCCGGTGGACCCCGGAGGTGGTGGCGGTGGCCCGGGAGCTCGGCATGCGGTCGCTGCACTGGAGCGTGGACCCGCAGGACTGGGCGAAGCCCACCGCCGCCACCCTCGCCAAGCGGGTCCACGGCGCCGCCCGCCCCGGTGCGATCGTGCTGATGCACGACGGCGGGGGCGATCGCAGCCGCACCCTGGCCGCCTGCCCGCACCTGATCATCGACCTGAAGCGGCGCTTCGGCGTCGCCCCGCCCCGGTGACACCCATCTGACCTGCGGTTTTGCCCAGGAATGTGCCAGCGGCCATACCGGTTTGGTCCACTGACCGGGCATGGCATATGCTTCTCATGCCTCCGGCGGGGCCGGATGGGAGCAAGTCCGCTTGAAGTTGCGAGTGTGCAATGATGGCGGGGCCGCCCTCATCGTCTAGCGGCCCAGGACGCCGCCCTTTCAAGGCGGTAGCACGGGTTCGAATCCCGTTGGGGGCACGGTCCGGCTCACGCCGGATGCAACACCAGCCAGGTCCTGTGGAGCAGTTGGAGTGCTCGCCGCCCTGTCAAGGCGGAGGTCGCGGGTTCAAGTCCCGTCAGGACCGCCAGCGCCGACGCCGCGTGAACCATTGCGCGGCGTTCTGCGTATCGGAACATGTGACCCTACCGGCGGAGACCCCGCCTCCCGGGTAGCATGGACCGAGCACCACGGCCAGGTAGCTCAGTTGGTACGAGCGTCCGACTGAAAATCGGAAGGTCGGCGGTTCGACCCCGCCCCTGGCCACATAGCCTTTCGCCGGGCTACAGGAGCGCCGACCAGCGGAAACGCCGGTCGGCGCTCTGCTTTGCGCCCCGGGGACCGTCTATCCGTCCTGACCCTCGTTGACCCCGGAATCCCGCTGATGGCCAACCCTTGTCGCACGGGGATCGCACGGATGGCCCTGGCCCTTGCTGCGCGTGGAGCCTGCCCCGAGCTGCCTTCGCGGGCTACTTCGGCCCTGCCGGCGTCGCCCTGCTGTCGCTGGCACACCTAGTCCTGTTTTTCCGCAACGAAGATTGGTTCTGGCTCATCGCGCCTCAGCAGGGCGCGGTCTTCCTGTCTCTTGCGGCGGGATGGCTTGCGATGCGCAGGACCGACAAACCCGCGTACCGATAGCTGCGGATCTTTTCGTATCCTCCGGGTCATGGCCGATGACGCACCCAGCTCCCGCCCGCCGCTCGGCCGCCTACCGCGCACGTTGATCGCGGTGCTGCTCGTGCTCGGGGTGACAGTGCCGTCCCTCCTCATCCGGGAGCTGATCAAGGCCAGGGTGGGTAACGGCCCGCTGGCTGATTTGGGCTGGATAGCAGTTCCGGTAGCGACAACGGCCTGGCTTGCGCCGCGTGCTTCCTACCGCCGGCGAGATGCACTGTTGTGGTTGGTTGGCCCGGGCATCTTCATCTTCGCGGTGATCGCTTGGCGGCTGGCCTTCCTGCCCTACCGCGATTGGACGCCTCGACCCGATGAGGCATCCCGCGTTCGCTGGCTTCGCGACCCCCAACACGCTGGAATGTGGTACGTGCCGGGGGAAGCAAAGTAGGTGAAGTCGGCCATGTGGTTGAAGGCGGATCTCCTCGTCGGGCAGTCGTAGACCGTCCAGCCTCCGGACGGGGGCAAGCCCGGCCGGGCCGCCGCCGCTGCCGCCGGCCGAGCCGGGCCAAGCGGTCGAGGTGGACGGGACGGTGAACCGGGCCGGGACGGTGTCGCTGGGTCAGCATCTGGTCCTGGCCGCGGAGATCCCCCGCGGCCGCCGGGTCGGGATCCGCATCGAGCCGGCCACCCTGATGTTCTTCGACCTCGACACCCGCCAGCTGCTGCGGACCCGGCCGAACCCGCTCACCCCAGCCGACATCTCCGGCTGCGTGGTGTCCGCCCGGCGGGACCGCCACCACAGCCCGCGACCGGCCCGGTCCGGGTCCAGCGGCGGGCGTCGAACACCGGCGTGGTCATGGTCGTTGGCCAGAAAGTCGCTCTCGGCCGGATCAACGCCGGAAAGAAGGTCACGATCGAGGTCACCGACACCGAACTGACCATCCACACCGACACCGGACCACACACCGTCCGACGCGTCACCGGCCAGCCCGTCCGTAGGATCAAAGCCCACCGACCCCGCAAGGTCGCCACCGAAACCTAGACCAACCGTCAAGCAACAGCTGGGACGGAAACGTCGATCATCCGGTGTGACTAAGGGACGTCTCGTAAC
>NZ_JAEVHN010000779.1:0-2626 GCF_016803375.1 Micromonospora sp. 4G55 | reverse complement strand
GGCCGGGTCGCGCCGGCGACCGCCGTGGTCAGCATCCGGGGTGAGACCGGCGCGTCCAGCTCCGCCGGAGGCGCGGCGGCCAGCAGCGCGGCGGGCAGCTCGATCCGGGCGAGCAGGCCCTGGGCGCCGCCGCTGAGGCGTACCCGGATGCCGTGCCGGGCGGCGAGGTGGCTGACCACGAACAGACCCATCCGCTCCGAGGCGGCCACGTCGGCGGCGGCGGGGAGGCCAGCACGATGTTGGCCTGTTCCAGCGCCGCCGGGCTCATTCCCAACCCCTGGTCGACGATCTCCACCACCGCGCCGCCGCCCTCGGCCCGGGCGCCCACCCGGACCACGGTGTCGGGCCGGGAGAAGGCGGTGGCGTTCTCCAGCAGCTCGGCCAGCAGGTGCACCAGCTCGCCGACGGCGTGCCCGACCACGTACAGGTCGGCCACCGACTCGCGGCGGACCCGCTGGTACTGCTCGATCTCGGCGCTGGCGGCCAGCAGCACCGCCCCGAGACCGACCGGGCGGTTCCACCGCCGGGTGGACTCCGTGCCGGCCAGCACCAGCAGGCTCTCGTCGTTACGGCGCATCCGGGCGGCCAGGTGGTCCAGCTTGAACAGGTTCTCCAGCTGGTCCGGGTCGGCCTCCTCCCGTTCCAGGTCGTCGAGCAGCTCCAGCTGCCGTTCCACCAGCACCTGGCTGCGTCGGGCCAGGTTGACGAACATCGCGTTGACGGTGCGCCGCGTCTCCGCCTGCTCCACCGCGACGCTGACCGCGCTGCGGTGCACCGCGACGAACGCCTCGGCCAGCTCGCCGATCTCGTCGGAGGAACGGACGACCGGGGGCGGCACGTCGATGGTGGGCACGCCGCCCTGCACCGAGCGGAGCCGGTCCAGCGCGTCCGGCAGCTCGACCTGGGCGATCCGCAGGGCCTGCCCGCGCAGGCGCTGCATGGAGTTGGCGATGGACCGGCCGATGAGCAGGGCGAGCAGCACGGCGAGCCCGAGCACCACCACGATGCCGCCGACCACCAGCAGGGTGGTGCGCAGCCGGTCACCGCTGACCGTGTCGGCCCGGGTCACCGCGTCGTCCAGCACCCGCGCCTCCAGCTGGCGCAGCAGCTCCTGCCGCTGCTCGCTGGCGGCCCACCACTGCGGCGCGGGCAGCACCTCCGCGCGGGCGCCGCCGGTGGGCAGGCTCTTCTCCTCCAGCTTCATCGCCGCGACGAACGCCGGATCGACCGAGGTCCGGTCGTAGAGCCGGACCTGGTCGTTGGTGGCGGCGACCCGGAACGCGCCGAGCGCGGCCAGCTGCTGCGCCCGCAGGTCGGTCAGGGTCACCTGGTCGTCCAGGTCGTAGCGGCCCGCCCGGGCCGCGGCGTAGAGCTGCCCGCGGATCCGCGACGACAGCTCCTTGACCCGGGCGAGCTGCACGTACCGCAGCACCGCGTCGGTGAGCACCGGCTGCTGCTCCCCCGGCGAGGGCTCCGCCAGCAGGTTGAGCAGCGCCTCGATGGCCCGGTGGTAGTTGCTCAGGATGGTGTCGCTGTTGAGCACCGCCGGCGGCACCGCGGCCCGGATGTAGACCACCTGGTCGTACGCCTCCAGCGCCTCGCCGTACGCCACCCGCCAGGACGCGTCGGCGTCGGCCAGCGGCTGCGCGGCCCCGCGCAGCTCGCTGACGGCCTGGTCGGTGGCGGCCTGCAACGGCCGCAGCGCGCTGACCGCCGCGTCCCGGTCGGCCTCGCTCCCGGCCCGGCGCAGCTCGGCCAGCTCCCCCGCGGAGCGTCCCGCTCCTGCTGGAGCCGGTCCACCGCGGTGGTGATCTGCCGGCCGATGCCGACCTGCCGGGCGAAGTCGCTCAGCGCGGTGGTCTGCCCGACCAGCGCCGCGGTCTGCACGCCGGCCAGCACCAGGAAGGCCACGGACGGGATGACCAGCACGGTGGCGAGCTTGGTGCGCATCCGCCAGTCGCGCAGCCGGAACGGCGAGCGCCGCCGGTGAGGTACGACCCGGACGGCCCCCCGGCTCCGACCACCCTGCTCGCCCTGCCTCGGGTCGGGACCTGCGCCCACACCTGCCTCCTCGGTCCCCCGCCTCCCCCGCGTCAGGGAGCGGGGTCCATCCAACCAGGCCGGCGAGCTGTGTCAACGGGGCGTGCCACAGCTCCGGTCAGGAAGCGACGCCGGAACGCTGCGGCGCGCGTCCCTCGTCGAGCGGGGCGGTCACCGCCAGCCGCCCCGCCTCGGCCAGCCGGCCCAGCGCGACCAGCGCCGCGCCGATCGCCCCGATCTCCGGCTCGGCGCAGTGCCGCACCGGGCGGGGCGCCAGCGCCGTGGCGAACGCCGAGCGCACCACACGGAGGCAGCCATCGCTCCCCCTCCGAGCACCACCTCCATCGGTGTCTCGACGGTGGACTCCAGCACGGCCAGATCGTCGGCGACCATCCGGCACAGGCCAGCCATCAGTCCGGCCAGGATCTCCACCCCGGTGGTGGCGAAGCTGAGCCCGCGCAGCTCGCCGGCACCGGCCGGAGCGAACCCGGGTGGCCGGTCGCCGCCCAGGCGGGGGTCGGCCGTCACCGCGCACCGTCCGGCGGCACCCGGGCCAGCGCCGCGTGCAGCTCCGGGCCGTCGGGCA
>NZ_JAEVHN010000778.1:0-2629 GCF_016803375.1 Micromonospora sp. 4G55 | reverse complement strand
AGGGCCAACTGGGTGCCGTCGGCGCCGAGCGCCTGCCGGAACCGCTCCAGGATCTCCCGCTCCCGGGACAGCACCAGCCGGGTGCCGCCGGAGGCCATCCGGGTGGCGCCGACCTGCTGGGAGAGCTCCGCCCGCTCCTGCCACAGCCCGATCAGCGTCCGGTCGATCTCGTCGATGCGCTCCCGGATGGCCGCGATCCGGGCCGCCGCCGCAGGCTCGTCGGTGCCGAACCCGGGTGCCGCGTTCCGGCCGTCGCCCGCCCGGGAGCGTGCCGTGTTGCCGCTCTGTTCCGCCACGTCTGTCATCATCGGTCGTACCTCTCTGACGTCGTGCCCGGTGTCGGGAACCCGGAACGCGAAAAGCCCCGGACTCCAGGAGCCCGGGGCTTTTCGTAGGTCTGGTTGATCAGGCGCGACCCACGGCTGCCGGACTCCCGGTGCCGTAGTAAAAGTAGAAGCGCTGACCGAACACGGAATCGAGTATGCCGACCGCGGGTACGGACGCGCAAGGATTCCGCCAACAGTTGAGAAGGTCGCCCGGCCCCGACGCCGGGGCCGGGCGACGTCCGCTCAGCCCAGCCGGGTGATCCGGTCGGCCGGGCCCGGGGCCACCGGCGCGCCCGCGCCCAGGTAGGCCACCAGCGCGTCCACGTCGAAGCCGGGGGCGGTGGTGCGGCCGGTGCCCGCCGTCAGCTCGGTGAACCCGTCCCCGCCGTTGGCGAGGAAGTCGTTGGTGGTGACCCGGTAGCTGGCCGCCGGGTCGACCGGGACGCCGTTCAGCGCCAGCGCGCTGACCCGCGAGCCGGCCGGGGCGGTGCTGTCGTAGGAGTAGGTCAGCCCGGCGGAGACCTGGAGGATCCGCTGGGTGGTCTGCCCCTGGTAGCCGACGAACTGCTGCTCCAGCACGCTCTTGAGCTGCCCGCCGGTCAGCGTCTGGGTGACCACGAGGTTGTTGAACGGCTGGACGGTGAACGCCTCGCCGTAGGTCACCTCGCCCGGCGCCTCGCCGCCGGCCGACGCCGCGTACGACAGGGAGGCCCGGACGCCGCCGGGGTTCATCAGCGCCAGCTGCGCCCCGTCGCCCTTCGTGTACGCGAGCTGCGCGTCGGCGATCACGTCACCGAGCGGGCTCTCACCGCTGGGCCTGGCGTCCCGGACGATGTCCGCGCTGATCCTGCCCACCACCCGGTTGGCGATCGGGGCGACCGCGGCCCGGTACTTGTCGGCCAGCGCCTTGGCGCCCGCGTCGATCAGCTCCGGGTTGCGGACGTAGACGCCGGGGGCGCTTTGCTGCCAGCTGCCGTCGGGGTTGCGGACGCCGTTCTCCACCACCACGTTGCGGGCGGAGATGCCGGTGAACCGGCCGGTGCGCCGGTCCAGCGAGTAGTCGATGTCGGTGATCAGCTGCCCGTTGCTGCCGGCGCTGGTGACCACGCTCTGCGCGCCCGAGGAGTTCGGCAGCGAGCAGGAGTAGAAGCGGTGGGTGTGCCCGGAGACCACCAGGCCGAACTCCGGCCGCAGGCCGCGGACGATGTCGACGATCGGCCCGGAGAAGTTGGCGCAGTCCGAGACGCCCGGGGTGGCCGGCGGCGGGGACTGGGCGCCGCCCTCGTGCACCAGCAGCACCATCGCCCGGATGCCGAAGAGCTTGAGCAGCCCGCCCCACTTGTTGGCGGTCCGGACCTCGTCGGCGAACCGCACCGAGGCGATGCCGGCCGGGTTCACGATGCCCGGGGTGCCCTCCAGGGTCACGCCGACGAAGCCGACCGGCACGCCGTCGACGAACTTCACGTCCACCGGGGGCAGGATCGGCAGGCCGGTCTTCCGGTCGAGCGTGTTGGCGGCGAGGTAGGTGAACTTCGCGCCGGCGAAGCCGTCCGAGTCCTGGCAGCCGTCGACCGGGTGACACCCGCCCTTGTTGATCCGGATCAGCTCGGCGACGCCCTCGTCGAACTCGTGGTTGCCGACCGAGCTGATCTCCAGCCCGACCTCGTCCATCAGCTCGATGGTCGGCTCGTCGTGGAAGGCGGCGCTGACCAGCGGCGTGGCGCCGATCAGGTCACCGGCGCCGACGGTGGTGGTGCGCCGGCCCTCGGCCGCGGCGTCGGCGCGCAGCTTCTTCAGCCAGGTCGCCAGGTATTCCACGCCGCCGGCGGGGGTGCCGTTGACCGCGGCCCCGCTGCCGCCGGGCGGATCGATGGCGCCGTGGAAGTCGTTGTAGCTCAGGAAGTTGCCCTTGACCTCGCCGCCGGTGGGCGTGGCGTAGGAGACGGCGACCGGGGCCAGGCCGGCCGTCGGGTCGGTGACGGCCGGTTGCGGTCCGGGCCGTCCGGTGGCGGGCAGGCTGGCCACGACGGCCAGCGCGAGGGCCGGTGCGGCGAGGTGACGCAGCAGGGCCCGACCGCGCGAGCGCGGTGGAGTCATGGTTGTTCTCCCAAGTCGTGTACGGGGGAGTAGTCGGGGTTTTCACCGTCATCGTTGCGCGTCGGGGACGAAGGCGCCAGAGGTGACGCCGTGCCAGGGTTCGTCTCACCGCGCCGACCGGCCGGGCCACCGTGACGGGGCCGTCGCGCCGGGGCGTGCGCGGGCGGGAAGTGTCCGGCGGGCGGCATAGACTCGCCCTGCGATGC
>NZ_JAEVHN010000777.1:0-2635 GCF_016803375.1 Micromonospora sp. 4G55 | reverse complement strand
TGGTGGCCCGGTCGCCCGCGCCGGCGCCGTTCCGGCCCGGCCGGCGGTGCCCGCCCGGCGCTCCCGGGTCACGCCGCGGCCCCGACCGACTCCACCGGAATCCGCGCCGACACCCGGAAACCGCCGCCCGGCCGTGGACCGGTCCGCAAGGTCCCACCGTAGAGGCCGACCCGCTCCCGCATGCCGACCAGGCCGTGCCCGATCCGGTCGGGTCCCGGTCCCGGCCCGCGCCCGGTGTCGGTGACCTCCACCGTCAGCCAGCCGCCGGCGACGGTGAGCCGCACCTGCGCGGTGGCCTCCCCGGCGTGCTTGAGCGCGTTGGTCAACGCCTCCTGCACGATCCGATAGACGGTCAGCGACACGCCCTCCTCCACCGGCCCGGGCGTGCCCTCGACGTACAGGGTCACCGGCAGGCCCGCCTCCCGTACCTGCTCGACCAGCGCCTCGATCCCCGCCAGGCCGGGCTGCGGGGTCAGGTCCGCCGCCGGCTCCGCGTCCGTGCGCAGCACGTCCAGCAGGCGGCGCATCTCCCGCAGGGTGACCCGGCTGGTGTCCTCGATGGTGGCGATCGCCTCGTCGGCGGCGTCCGGTTCGCGGCGTAGCACCCGACGCGCCCCGGTGGCCAGCACCCCCATCACGCTCACGTGGTGGGCGACCACGTCGTGCAGCTCCCGGGCGATCCGGCGCCGCTCGTCGGCGACCGCCTGCTCGGCCAGCGAACGCTGGTTCTCCTCGGCCACCCGGGCCCGCTCCCGCAGCGCCCGCACCGACGTGCGCCGCGCCTGCACCGCCCGCCCCACCGCGAACGACAGCAGGGCGATGAGCAGGTTGTTGAGCAGCAGGTAGCCGGGGCTCACCGCCAGCACCCCCTCCGGCGGGGCGACCAGGTTGGCCACCCCCACCGGCACCCAGAGCAGCACCGCGGCCAGCGCCGCCTGCCGCGCCGGCCGGCGCGCGGCCATCGTGTACGTCAGGACCATGAACGCCAGGCCCTGCGTGCCGGGCGCGAGCCTGAGCAGCACCGGCAGCATCAGGGTGGCCACGGCCAGACCCACCGCCGTCCACGGGGCGACCCGGCGCAACGCCACCGGGGCGGCCGTGAGCAGGCTCCACGCCAGCGCGCCCGGCATCCGCCCGGGCCAGAACTCCGGCGGGGTGAGCAGCAGGAAGGCGATCTCCAGCAGCACCAGGGCGGCGGCGAAGAGCGCGTCACCGGCGAGCGGTCGGCGCTGCCACCATCGCGCGGGTCCGTCGGTCATACCGCGACGCTAGTGCGGTGTCCACTAAACGTGTTCACCGGGTTTCCGATGCACCGTTGTGGATCCTCGCCGTTTGGGCGAGCGACTCCCCACCTGGTGGTGAGGCGGGCCTCCGCGGGCCAACTGATCCTCTCGCCGCCTGTGGTGGGCGGCGGGGATCACGCCGGGACTGGCTGGCACCGGGGAGGTGTCGGCCGGCTCGACGGTGCTTGACCACCTCGGGTAGCGCGACGGCTGCTGTGGGGGTGGTGGGTCCGCCGCCCGGGGTGCGGGTGGCGATGATGGCTGCCGCGATCAGGTCGCGGTGCCCGGAGAACTTGCAGTGCGGGCAGGTCAGGGTCCGGCCACGGGGTTTCGGCACCCGCCGCAGACAGGCGGGGCAGGTGGAGGAGGTGCCGCGCTCGTTGACCGTGTCGACGGTGATGCCCGCCTGGACAGCTTTGTCGGTGAGGACCTGCATCAGGCGGCCGATCTGCCACTGCCGCAGCCGCAGGTTGTGCCGCCGCCCCGCGTCGATGTCGAGGACCCCTCGCGGGTCACCCACCCTGAGCACACCGACCCGCTGCTCTACCGCCCACGAGACCACCGTGCGGGCGGCTTCGTGCTGGGCCTGCCGGACCCTGCGCCGATGCCGACCCTCCCCCAACCGCGCCCGCCGCCGGTATTTCCGCCACCGCCGTGACCCTCGCTGGCCCGGCTTCGGTGCCCTGCGGGCCACGGCGCGGCGGCGGGTCTTGGTGTCGGCGAGGTGCATGCGGTGCTCCGCGCGGATCGCCCGCCCCGACACCAACAGCCCCCTCACCAGCGGGGCCGGCCACCGCATACGGGTGAATGATCCCCACATCCACCCCCGCCACCCGGTCCGGGTCCGGCCCCTGACCCGCCGGATAGGTTGCCACCGGAACCTCGGCGGTCACGTCGAGGAACAGCCGGCCGCCCTCGCACAGCAGGGTGACCGAGCGGACCTGCTCGACCGGATAGGGCACCTCCCGCGCCAGCCTGACCCACAACGGCGACGTGCCCCTGGCCGTGGGGAGGCGGACCCGACGGCCGTCGAGGGTGAACGTGCCGTGATACCAGCGCACCGGCATCAACGCCCGCCGACGACGCGGAAACCGCACCGACAGGTCACCGTCCTGGCGGGCTTTCGCCGCCGCGAACCACGCATCGGAGAACCGCCGCAACACCGACCGGGCACCCGTGCTGTCCAACTCGCCGAACGTGCCCGGCCCCGGCCCGGACAACTCCCGACACAACTGCTGATAACCAGCCAGCGGCGCATCCTGGCGACGGCGTCGCCACGCGTTGACCTCCAGGACACACGCCCACACGTCACCGGCCGAGCGCAGCAATCCGAAACACCGCCGCCGCTGCCC
>NZ_JAEVHN010000776.1:0-2638 GCF_016803375.1 Micromonospora sp. 4G55 | reverse complement strand
CCCCGCCGCGCCGCTCGGCGACGTGCGCGGGGCGGAACTCGCGCAGCCCGCCCGGGGAGGTGATGGTCTCCAGCAGGTGCGCGCGGACGCTCGGCCGGACCAGCTGCCGGCGTACTTCCCGGAGCTGACCGACGAGCGCCGCCCCGGCGGCACCGCGCAATGAAGGACACGCAGATGGACAACCCGATGGCACCCGACCTCCCCGCCGACGACGGCATCGAGCCGATCGCGATCGTCGGGCTCGCCGCCCGGCTGCCCGGCGCGGCCGACGTCCGCCAGTTCTGGCGCAACCTGGTCGACGGCGTCGAGTCGGTCACCGAGCTGAGCCGGGAGGAGCAGTTGGCGCGGGGCGCCACCGTGGAGGAGGTCGACGACCCGGGGTGGGTCAACCGGGCGCCGCTGGTCGACGGGTACGACGAGTTCGACGCCGGGCTGTTCGGGATGACCGCCCGGGAGGCGGAGATCACCGACCCGCAGCACCGGCTGTTCCTGGAGAGCTGCTACACCGCGTTGCAGGACGCCGGCTACGACCCGGCCCGCTACGACGGCGCCGTCGGCGTGTACGCCGGCACCGGCGGCAACACCTACCTGCACCGGTACGTCATCCGCAACAAGCGCGTCGGCGGCAACCCGCACGGGGCGGTCTCCATCGCCACCGGCAACTCGCCGAACTACGTGGCCACCAACGTGTCGTACCGGCTGGACCTGCGCGGGCCGAGCCTGACCGTGCACACCGCCTGCTCCACCTCGCTGGTCGCGTTCCACCTGGCCTGCGAGGCGCTGCGCAACGGCGAGTGCGACATGGCGCTCGCCGGCGGGGTCAACGTCGAGCTGCCGCACGTCGGCTACCTGGGCATGGAGGGCTTCACCTCGCCGGATGGGCGGTGCCGGCCGTTCGACGCCGCCGCCAACGGCACGGTCTGGGGCAGCGGCGTCGGCGTCACCCTGCTCAAGCGCCTCTCCGACGCGATCGCCGACGGCGACGCGATCCGGGCCGTGGTGCTCGGCAACGCCATCAACAACGACGGCGCCGGCAAGGTCGGCTTCACCGCCCCCAGCATCGACGGGCAGATGGAGGCGATCGCCCAGGCCGTCGGGATGGCCGGGATCGACCCGCGCAGCATCAGCTACGTCGAGGCGCACGGCACCGGCACCGCGATGGGCGACCCGATTGAGGTCGCCGCCCTCTCCGCCGTCTACACCCGGGACACCGACGACCGGGGCTGGTGCGGCATCGGCTCGGTGAAGTCCAACATCGGCCACCTCAGCCAGCCCTCCGGCATCGTCAGCGTGATCAAGACGGTGCTCGCGATGGAGCACGGCCTGATCCCGCCGAGCATCAACTTCGAGCAGCCGAACCCGGCGATCGACTTCGCCGACACCCCGTTCTACGTGGCGAACACGCTGACCAAGTGGGACACCGACGGCGGCCGCGCCGGGCCGGGGTCAGCTCCTTCGGCATCGGCGGCACCAACGCCCACGTGGTGCTCCAGGAGGCGCCGGCGGCGCACCGGGCCGACCGGACGGTCGCCCGGCGCAGCTGCTGCACGTGTCGGCGAAGACCGCCCACCGCCCTGGACACCGCCGTGCTGCGCCTCGCCGAGCACCGTGGAGGGCGCCACCGACGGCGGGCCGCAGCTGCTCGCGGACGTGGCGCACACCCTGCGGGTGGGCCGGCAGGAGTACCCGCACCGGGTCGCCGTGGTCGCCGCCGACCTGCCGGACGCGGTGACCGCGCTGCGCACCCCGCGCCGCCGCCAGTCCGGCGTCGTCGACGGCCCCGCGCCCCGCGTGGGTCTGCTCTTCTCCGGGCAGGGCTCCCAGTACGCCGGGATGGGCGCGCAGCTCTACGCCGAGGAGTCCGCCTTCGCCGCCACCGTCGACGAGTGCGCCGAACTGCTCCGCCCCGAGCTGGGCCTGGACGTCCGCGACCTGATCCTCGGCCGCGACCCGGAGGCGGGGGAGAAGCTCACCGAGACCCGCTACACCCAGCCGGCCCTCTTCGTCGTCGAGTACGCCCTCGCCACCCTCTGGCTGCGGGCCGGGGTGCGGCCCGCCGCGATGATCGGTCACTCGATCGGCGAGTACGTCGCCGCCACCGTCGCCGGGGTGCTGAGCCTCCCGGACGCGCTGCGGGTGGTCGCCGCGCGGGGCCGGCTGATGCAGTCCCTGCCGGCCGGCTCGATGCTCGCCGTGGCGCTGGACGAGTCGGTGGTCGCGCCACGCCTCCCCGAGGGGTTGGCCATCGCCACCGTCAACGGCCCGGGCACCTGCGTGGTGGCCGGCGAGAGCGACGCGGTCTCCGCGTTCGCCGAGACGATCAAGGGCAAGAGCAAGGCGCTGCGCACCTCCCACGCCTTCCACTCGCCGATGATGGAACCGATCCTGGCCGAGTTCACCGCCCTGATGGCGGGGGTGCCGCTGGGCCCGCCGGCGATCCCGTTCCTGTCCAACGTCACCGGCACCTGGATCACCGCCGAGCAGGCCACCGACCCGGCGTACTGGGCCGCGCACCTGCGCCGGCCGGTGCGCTTCGGCGACTGCGTGGCCGCCCTGCTCGCCGAGGGCACCTGGGCGCTGCTGGAGTGCGGCCCCGGTCGGCAGCTGGCCAACCTGGCCCGGATGCAGCGCCAAGGCC
>NZ_JAEVHN010000775.1:0-2644 GCF_016803375.1 Micromonospora sp. 4G55 | reverse complement strand
GGCCGTACCGGCACCAGGCCACCGGCCCGCCGCGCGCCGCGCGATGCCCAGCCTGACGGTGTTCTACCTGATCGCGGTGGGGCAGCTCGTCTCGCTCATCGGCAGCGGGCTGACCGGCCCGCCGCGCGCCGCGCGATGCCCAGCCTGACGGTGTTCTACCTGATCGCGGTGGGGCAGCTCGTCTCGCTCATCGGCAGCGGGCTGACCGGCTTCGGCATGAGCCTCTGGGTCTACCAGCGGACCGGGTCGGTCTCGCTGTTCGCCACGGCCACCGTGCTGGCGCTGCTGCCGGCCGTGGTTCTCTCCCCCATCGCGGGCGCGCTGGCCGACCGGTGGGACCGACGACTGATCATGATCATCGCGGATTGCCTGGCGGCCACCGGCACGGTGAGCCTCGCGCTGCTGCTGTGGCTGGGCCAGCTCCAGCTCTGGCACGTCTTCACCGCCATCACCGTCACCGCGGTGGCGACGGCGTTCCAGCAACCCGCCTACCTGGCGGCCGTCACGCAACTGGTGCCGAAGCGGTACTACGGGCGCGCCAACGGCATCGTCTCCCTCGGCACGGCGACGAGCACCGTGCTGGCGCCGCTGGTCGGCGGCGCCCTGGTGATCGCGGTCGGGCTGCGCGGGATCGTCGTCATCGACCTGCTCACCTTCGCCTTCGCGGTCGCCGTCACCCTGTCGGTCCGCTTCCCGGACACCCTGTTCGTCCGGCGCGAGGAGCCGTTCCGCCGGGAGGTCCTGGGCGGCTGGCGGTTCATCACCCGCCGGCACGGCCTGGTCGCGCTGGTCGTGCTGACCGCGTCGCTGAACTACTTCTTCGCCATGGTCGAGGTCCTGGTCACCCCGCTGACCCTGTCGTTCGGGGATCCGGCGGTGCTCGGCCGGGTGCTCGCCGCCAGCGGCGTCGGCATGCTCGTCGGCGCGGTCGTGATGGGCGTGTGGGGCGGCACGGCCCGGCGTACCACCGGCATCCTGGCCAGCGTCGTGCTCCTCGGCGCGTCGCTGCTCACCGTCGGCCTGCACCCGAGCCCGCTCTTCCCGGCCGTCGGCCTGTTCGGCATGGGCCTGGCCACGGCGCTGGTGAACACGCACTGGCTGGCCATCGTGCAGGCCAAGGTGGGGCTGGAGCTGCAGGGGCGGGTGCTGGCGATGGGCCAGATGCTGTCCTGGTTGATGGTGCCGGCCGGCTTCCTCAGCGCCGGCCCGCTCGCCGAGCACGTCTTCGCCCCGCTGGTCTCCCCCGACGGCGTGCTGGCCGCGGTCGTCGGCACCGGACCCGGCCGGGGCATGGCCCTCCGCGGCGATCGTCGCCGGACTCTGCTCGCTCGCGCTCGCCGCCGTCGGCATCGCCTACCGGCCGATCCGCGACGTCGAGGACGAGCTGCCCGACAGCATCCCCGGCAGCATCGTCCTCGCCGACAAGGACCGCCTCCAGGAGGCCGCCGACCAGGAGCTGGCGCTGGTCAGGAGCGGCGGTCCACGGCCGGGCGACAGGACCGGGAGGGCCGCGTCGGTGCGCGGTGGTCGCCGGTGAGCGCCCCCACCCGGCCCGCCGGCCCCACCCGCCGGTCCACCGGCCGGCGCGCGACCCCCGCAACGGCGGTCGTGGACTGCCTGCACCGGATGGTGGCCGCGCAGGCCGCCCGGACCCCGGAGGCGGAGGCGCTCCGGTACGGCGACCGCGCCCTGTCCTACCGCGAGCTCGACGAGGCGGCGAACCGGCTGGCCCGGGTGCTGCTCCAGCGCGGGGTGGCCCGGGAGGAGCGGGTCGGCGTCTGCCTGCCGCGTACGCCGGAGCTGGTGGTCGCCCTGCTCGCCGTGCTCAAGGCCGGCGCCTGCTACGTCCCGCTGGACCCGGCGTACCCGCCGGCCCGGGTGGCCTTCATGACCGCCGACTCCGGCGTGCGGCTGGTGCTGACCCGCGCCGACCTCGCCGACCGGTTCCCCGACACCGCCCTCCCGGTCGACCGGCTCGACCCAGGCGGGGACGGCACCGACCCGGCGGTGGCGGCGACCCCGGCGGACCTGGCGTACGTCATCTACACCTCCGGTTCCACCGGGCGGCCCAAGGGCGTGGCCATCGAGCACCGCTCGGCGTCGGTGCTCATGCACTGGGTGCGGCAGACCTTCGACGACACCGAACTCGGCGGGACGCTCGCCGCCACCTCGGTCTGCTTCGACCTGTCCATCTTCGAGATCTTCGGCCCGCTCTGCTGGGGCGGTCGGGTGCTGCTCGTCGACGACGTGCTCGCGCTCGCCGCTGCGGGGGCGGACCGGCTGCCCGTCACCCTGGTCAACACCGTGCCCTCCGCGATGAGCGAGCTGCTCACCGCGGACGCCCTGCCGGCGAGCGTGCGTACGGTCTGCCTGGCCGGCGAGCCGCTCACCGCCGCGCTGGCCGCCCGGGTCTGGTCCCGCCGGCACGTCCGCCGGCTCTGCAACCTCTACGGCCCGTCCGAGGACACCACCTACTCCACCTGGGCGGAGGTGCCGCCGGACAGCGGGGACCCGCCGATCGGCCGCCCGCTGCCGCAGACCCGCGCCTACCTCCTCGACGCCGACGGGCAGCCGGTCCCGCCGGGCGAGCCGGGCGAGCTCCACCTGGCCGGGGCGGGCCTGGCCCGGGGCTACCTCGACCGGC
>NZ_JAEVHN010000774.1:0-2665 GCF_016803375.1 Micromonospora sp. 4G55 | reverse complement strand
GGGCAGCTCGGCGGCGGTGACCCGGAGCGCGGGTTGCCCGTCCGCGCCGGGCAGCAGTCGTACGCCGGCGGCGGTGACCGACGCGGTGCTGCCCCGGGCGAGGGTGGCGGCGTCCGGGGCGGTGCGGTCCCGGCGGAACCGGGCGATCAGCTCGTCGTCGGGCAGGTACTCGCCCGACCGGGAGGGCGCGGAGCCCTCGGCGTGAATCGGGTCGATCTCCAGGCCGGCGGCCTCGACCCGGCCGGTCAGTCCGGTCACCCGGATCCCGCCGATGTCCAGGGTGCCGCCCGCCGTCTGGCGGAGCTGGTCCGAGAGTGCGACCAGGCGACGCCGTTCGGGCTCGGTCAGCGACTCGGCGTTCCAGCGATGTCGGGCCTCCAGCCGGTGCAGCTCCCGCTCCAGCGGCTCCAGCTCGGTCAGCTGCCTGGTCACCCGGCTCAGCCGTCCTGCAACGCGGCCCGCTCGGCGACCGTCGCCCGACCGAGCCGTTCCCGCAGCGAGTCCTGCTCGGCGCGCAGCCGGGCGGGCAGGCTGTTGCCCAGCCCGATCAGGGTCCGGCCCACCTCGATCCGGCCGACCTGCTGCATCCCGGCGAAGGAGAGCCCTTCGGCGGTGGCGCTGGCGAAGCTGACCCGCAGCGAGTGCAGCATGGCGGCGGCGTCGGTGGCCCGCTCCCCCACCGTGCGCGGCGGACGCATCACCCCGTCGGTGAGCAGGCCGATGGTGGCGTTGGCCAGCGGCGTGAAGATCTCCCCGGCGCTCAGCGAGGCGAACTGGCGGGCCAGGAAGGGCGCCCCGGCCGTGTACGGGGCGAGCAGCGCGTCGCTGATCTTCGACAGGAACGGCAGGCCGCCGTAGAACGAGATCACGTTGTGCAGCAGGTGGATCAGCGGGTCGATCAGCGGGATGCCGATCCAGCCCCGCCGGCTGGGCTCGGTGACGTCCTCCCGACCGGTCGCCCCGGCCCGGAAGGCCAGGTTGGACAGGCCGAAGCGGGTCAGCCCGAGGATCCCGCCCGGCAGCGAGTCGCTGGCGTAGACCACGTCGGAGACGCTGAGCCCGGTCATCCCGGCCTGCGCGCCGACCGGCCGCTCGTAGCCCCGGTCGGAGAAGGAGGCCACGATGTCCAGGCCGGTGAGGACGACCCGGCCGGTCCGCAGGGAGCTGCCGGTGAACGTCCGGTTGAACCCGTCGAGCTCCAGCCGGGGCAGCCGGACGCGGAGGAGGCCCTGCCGGGCGTCGACCGACGCGGACAGGTGGTTGGTGTGCGCGCGGTCGGTGTCACTCAGCCGGGCGCCGCCGAGGTCGCCGCTGATCCACTGGGCGTCGTGCAGGTCGAACTCGCGGAGGGTGACCTCCTGGGTGAACATGCTCAGCCCGGTCCGGCTGAGGAAGAGCAGCTTCAGCCCGACCGCGACCAGCCGGGCCAGGTCACCGACCACGGTGGGCGCGTCGTCGGTGCGCAGCGTCTCGGGTTCGAACGAGGGCCGCAGCCGGGCGTCGTAGAGCCGCAGCTGGTCGACCAGCTCGCGCAGGCCGGCGACCTGGTCGGCCCGGACGTCGCGGGAGCGCAGGAACACCCAGCGGCGGTCGTCGAGGGCGTACAGCTGGACGATCAGCGAGCGCAGCTCGGTGGCCCGGTCCGCCCGCCACAGCCGGTCGTCGCGCAGCCGGTCGCGGAGCTGGTCGCGGGCCTCGATCCGGCGCGGGCCGGAGATCGCGGTGACCGCCAGGGAGGCCCGCATCTCCGGGGTCATCGCCGAGCGCATCCGGGCCCAGCGGTCCGGGTCCTCGGCCTCCAACCGGCCCTGGTCGGCCACCGGCAGGTTCCGCACCAGCTGGAAGGCGAGCCACGCCTCGCGCGGGTTGACCGCCCAGTCGGTCAGGCCGACGGCGAGCAGCTGGCGGGCCTGCCGCTCCAGGTGGGCGGGGTCGCGCAGGGCCAGCAGGTCCAGCACCTCGGTGCGCCACATCTCGTGGGTGAGGTGGGCGTCGGGCAGCGCGTCGAGGATCCGGTCCAGGTCGCGCAGGGCGTCGAGCCGGTGGACGGCGGTCCGCAGGGTCTCCCGGCCCCGGGCCGCCGCTGCGCCGGTCACCGCGCCGGTCGGCTGGTCGAGGCCGATCAGCCGGCGGACCAGCGCGACCGCCCGCGGCCCGTCCAGCCCGGCCTGCACCTCCCGGTGGATCTCCTCGACGACCCGACCGGCGTCGACCTGCCCGGCGCTGCGGCGGGCCGGGTCGAGCGGTTCGGCGAGGCTGCCCACCCCGGTGTACCGGCCGCCGAGGATGTCCTCGGCGGGGATGTTCTCCTCCAGCCGGGCGAACCACCGGCCCTGCTCCAGCCGCCGCCACCGGTCCTGCGCGGCCAGCGGCAGGCTGCGCACCAGCAGGTACGCGAAGCGGGCCTCGTGGTCGCGGATCGCCCAGTCGAAGACCCCGTACGACAGCAGCCCCTCGATCCGGGTCAGGTTCTGGTGCTCCTCGCGGGCCGCCAGGACGACGAGCAGCCGGGGGCCGAGGGTCGCGCCGATCCGCTTCTCCTCCCACGGCAGGTCGTCGAGGAGCACGTCGAGCCAGCCGGCCTCGTCGAGCCGGCGTACCACGTGGCGCAGCCGCGCACCGGGTTCCGGCGGGCCGGCGCTGGCCGTACCCGCGCCGGCCGCGC
>NZ_JAEVHN010000773.1:0-2666 GCF_016803375.1 Micromonospora sp. 4G55 | reverse complement strand
GGGCCAGGCCGACGAAGGCCGGCCCGTCGGCGGTACGCGCCGTCAGCCGCAGCCTCGCCCCGCCGACCCGGGTGAACGGCGCCTCCGCGCGCAGCAGCGCGTCGACGTCCTGCACCACCACCGCCCGACCCGTGCTGCGCACCGGCTCGAAGCGGGCGCTGAAGGTGCCGTCGGTGCTCGCGTGCCGGGCGACCAGGCTGAGGCCGCCTCCCGCCAGCAGGGCGGGGATCCCGACGACCAACAGCAGCATTCCGACGAGCGACCGCACGAACCGCATCCGTTCCGTCTCCTTCGGTGACCGGGTACCCGGCCGACCTTACCGACGAGACCGCCGTGATCTGCGCATATCGCTCGGGACGGACAGCCGCCGGCCCGACGGAGCGACTCCGACTCCGCCGGCGGGCGGAGCGGGTCAGGCCTTCGGCGTCGCCTCCCGGCGGGTCCGGGCGAAGGCCAGTCCACCGAGGAGCAGCCCGGCCAGCCCGGCCACCAGACCGGCGATGGCCAGCCCGGTCGCCACCCCGTCGGAGTCCTCGTCGTCATCGTCGTCGTCGGCCGCGGCCTGCCCGGCCGGCGATGCTCCCGGCGTGGCCGAGGCCGACGTCGAGGCCGGGGCCAGGGTGAGCACCGGCGCCGGGTTCTCCGGCTCCTCGGCGCCCGGCGTCGGCTCCTCGATCCACCGCGCGACGTTGCCGTCGGAGTACGTCTGCAAGGTCTTGAAGACCATCCGGTCGACCTGCGGCAGCGGGCCCATCGAGACCGGGAACTCCTGGAACTGGCCGGGCTTCACCGCCGCGTCGCCGCTGGCCGTCCAGGTCAGCTTCGACACCGCCTCGGTGAGCTGGCTGCCGTGCACCTCGATCGGCGGGTCCACCTTCCGCTTCTGCACCGCCACCGTCCAGCCGGGCACCGGCATGGTGGAGACCGACCCGATCGGGGCGTTCTCCGGCAGCACCACCTCCACCTTGGTGGTGGCGGCGGTGTCGCTCTCGTTCGGCACCCGGAAGGCGAAGCGGCCGTAGGAGCCCTGGGTGGCCTCCGTCGGGTTGACGCTGACGTGCGCCGAGGCGGGCCCGCCGAAGCCGAGCACCGCCGTGGTGACGGCGGCGAGCGCGAGAGCGGCGGCGGTTGCGGGACGCCGGAGACGGATCATCTGTGGGAGAGCCTTTCTGGTTACCTGATCGGCACGGTGGCGGTCACCGTGGCCTGGTCGATGTCGGACGTGCGGGCGGTGACGCGCAGCTGCCACTCCCCGGCGCTCGGGAAGCTGATCTCGCCGGTCACGTGGTTGTCGGTCAGCGGCAGCAGCGGAATGTCGATCGGCTCGATGCCCGCCGACGGCAGCGCGGCGGTCACCTTCCACTCGACCACCGGCTGCGGCCGGTTGTCCCTGGTGTACGCGTAAAGGTGCAGCGAGTTGTTGCCCCGCTCGGCCGGGTCCAGCTCCACCTGCAGGGAGTAGAGCGGGCTGGTCAGCGTGGTGGAGAAGTAGCCGGCGGGGGCGCCGGCCACGTCGTCGCCGGCGACCCGGGCCGGGGTGGTCTGCACCAGGGTCGCCGTGACGCCGAGCACCACCGCGGTGATCGCCAGCTCGACCCAGATGGCCCGCCGCACCGGCACCGGGCGCTGGGCGGCGGTCCGCCGCCGCACCAACCACCGGGAGTACGCGGCCACCGCCAGCACCAGCACGAACAGCCCCACCTTGGCCAGCAGCAGCCGGCCGTACGTGGTGTCGACGAGGGGCCGCACGCCGCCCACCTCGATCAGCCCCTGCACGATCCCGGCGAGCAGCAGCGCCGCCACCGCCAGCGCCGCCCAGCGGGACCAGATCGGCAGGATCGCCCCCAGCTCCCGCTCGTCGGCGCGGCGCAGCAGGAAGACGGCCAGCATCACCAGCCCGCCCAGCCAGACCGCCATGCTGCCCAGGTGCACCGCGTCGACGACCACCGACACGGCCGGCGCCGGGGAGGCCGCCGGGTGCCCGGCCAGCGGCCAGGTGAACAGCCCCGCCCCGCCCAGCACGGCCAGGATGAGCGCGTCGGTACGGCCGACCGGGCCCCGGGTCAGCGGGCGCAGCAGGAACGCCGCCGCCGCGAGCAGACCCAGGCGGACCAGGTGCGCGGTGCCGTACGTGCTGCCGAGCATCTCGCTGAAGCCGGCCCCGGTGACGTCGGTCAGCCCACCCCCGGCCGTGTACGGCACCTGCAACCACAGCTCGGCCAGGGTGGCCAGCGCGAGCAGCCCGACTCCCGCCCAGGCGAGCCGGGCCGGGCCCCGGCGGGACAGCCGGTGCGGCCAGAGGGCGGCGAGCACCAGCGCCGGACCCACCACCAGCAGCAGGCCCACGTAGCCCAGGTACTTCACCACCTTGACCGCGTTCTCCACCACCGGGTTCGCCCGGCTCTCCGCCCCCGAGTCGGTGGGGGGCGTCGAGGGAGCGCCGACCGAGTAGGTGAAGGCGCCCGACACCGGGTGGCTGTCGGCGGAGATCACCCGGTAGCTCACCAGGTAGGTGCCGCGCGGCCCGGACGGGTCCACCGGCACGGTCACCAGCGCACCCTCGAAGGTGGGCTCGCCCCGGTCGGCCCGGGAGCCGTCCGGGGCGATCACCCGGATCTTGCCGGTGACCTTGCGCACCGACTCGCTGAAGGTCAGCACCACCTCGG
>NZ_JAEVHN010000772.1:0-2687 GCF_016803375.1 Micromonospora sp. 4G55 | reverse complement strand
CGGCAAGCCGGCGCCTCGGCCCCGATCGGGCGGTCGGGAAGCCGGTCTCTCGGCGTTGCGGTCGGCCGGCAAGAGCGCGATCGCGGTCAGTCGGTGCCGGCGGTGCGGGCGGACACCCGCTCGAAGCGCTGCTTGGCGGCCTGTGCGCTGCCCAGCCCCAGCCCGAAGGCGATCGCCTGCCAGGTCATGCCGCGCCCCCCGGGCGAGGGTCAGCAGCCCGGCCTCCAGCGTGTCGAGCTCGGCGCGCAGGTGGGGCAGGAGGGTCAACGCCGCCGTCAGGTCGGCCTCGTCGACCGGTTCCTCACCGGGCTCCCGCTCCGCCCCGCCGGCGGCGAGGGCGGTCACCAGCGCGACCGCCTCGTACGGATCGGCCAGGTACGGGTTGGTGTGGCGCCGGCGGCGCGCCTCGGTCCCGGCGTGCCGCGCGGTGATGCGTTCCAGCGCGGCGTAGGTGCGGTGGGCGCGGGCGCGGGCCGCGTCGGGGGCGGTGAAGGCGTCGTCGGTCACGCCTCCAGCAGACCCCATCGCGCCCACCGTGTCAACGGAATCTTTTCAACAATCCGTTGATGACCGGTCCGGCCCGCTGCACCAGGGCCGCGTACCCGACGCCCAGCGCCAGCGACGCCACCAGGGCCAGCAGTGGCTGGTCGCGCAGGTGCGGGTAGACCTGCCAGTGGGTCAGGTAGATGTACAGGGAGCTGCCCGCCAGCACACCGGCCACCCGGTTCAGCGGACCCAGGCTCGGCACGGTCGGCAGCCAGACCAGCAGCGCGAACCCGGCCACGATCAACGCCTCCCGCTGCGGCTGGCCGAAGAAGCCCGGCACGGTGGCCGCCGCGGCGGCGGTGACCAGCAGCCGCTGCCGTACCCCGTCGGCGCGGGCCGCCGCCCACCCGAGCGCGAAGAGCCAGAACGCCACGACCGCCGTCGGCAGGTCGTACCGGGCGTCCAGGCCCAAGACGTCGTAGCGGCTGAGCAGCCCGAGCCCGGCGAGGGTCACCGGCAGCCCGAACGGGTGGCGGCGTTCCAGCCGGTCCATCGCCGGCACCGCCAGCAGGACGGCCACCGCGACCAGGATGTAGACCAGCGCCTCGACGAACCAGAAGTGCCACTCGGTGCGCCCGTCGTCTGGGCCGACGAGGCTGTTGAGCAGCAGCAGGTTGCTCCACCGGTACTGGTCGGTGAGCACCAGCATCGCCGCGATCCAGGCGGTCGTGGGCAGCACGATCCGGGCCAGGGCGGAGCGGACCTGACGCAGCCGGTCGGTCCGTCCGGCGTCGGTCAGCAGGAACCGGGCGAAGTTGAAGCCGGCCACCCCGAGCAGGAGGTGCGCCCCGCCGGTGAGGGTGAACATCGGGATGTGCGAGCCGACGACCAGCACGATCGCCACGGCCCGCAACGCCACGCTGGTCTCCAGCGTCCGCCGACGGCGCGACCGCCCGCCGCGCGGCGCGGGCAGCGCCCCGATCGGCAGGGTGTGCCAGTTCGGCGGCAGCTGGCCGAGCGCCCGCTCCAGGCGGACCGACATCTCGACGTACGACAGCGAGTCGCCGCCCAGGTCGACGAAGCTGTGCTCCGGGGTCACGTCGGTGCGGTCCAGCACCTCGGCGAAGAGCCGGCACAGGTCGTCGTCCGGGGCGGGAGCCGACGGCGCGGGCGCGGCGACCGGACCGGCCGCCGACTCGCGCAGCGCCGGGTAGTCCACCTTGCCGGTGGCCAGCCGGGGCAGCCGCGGCAGCGCCAGCACCCGTACCGCCCGGGGTGGCAGGGCCAGCTCGCCGGCGACCAGCCGACGGACCCGTGCCGGATCCACCTCGCCGGCCACTGCCACCAACAGCTCGTCGTCCGCGCCCAGGCAGGCCGCGTCCACGTCGTGCGCGGCCAGCAGCGCCTCCACCCGCTGCGGGTCCACCCGCAGGCCGAGGATCTTGGCGAACCGGCTGCGCCGGCCCACCAGCTCGTACAGGCCGTCCGGGCCGCGGCGGGCCAGGTCGCCGGTGTGCAGCTCGGTCACGGTACGCCCCGACGCCAGGTCGGCCGGGCGCTCGGCGTAGCCGAGCATCACGTTCGGTCCGGCGTACACCAGCTCGCCGACGCCGTCCGGCTGCTCCGGCAGCGCAGCGAGCCGGAACTCGCCGCCCGGCACCGGCACGCCGATCGCCTCCGGTCGGCTGGCCGCCAGGTCCGGCGGCAGGTACGCCATCCGGGCCGTCGCCTCGGTCTGCCCGTACATGACGAACAGGTCCCAGCCGCTGCGCCGGCCCAGCTCGGCGAAGCGCACCACCTTCTCCGGCGCCAGCCGGCCGCCGGCGGCGGTGACGTAGCGCAGGTGCGGCAGGTTCATCGCGGCGAAGCCGACCCGGTCCAGCAGGTCGAAGGTGTACGGCACCCCGGCGAAACTGGTGGCCCGGGCCTGGCGGAACAGCTCCCAGAAGCAGTCGTCGGCGACCGAGCGGTCGGTCAGCACCAGCGCGGCGCCCCGGGCGAGGTGACTGTTCACCACCGACAGGCCGTAGCAGTAGTGCAGCGGCAGGCTGGTCGCCGCCCGGTCGGTCTCCCGCACCCCCAGGTACTCGGCGATCGACTCGGCGTTGGCCTGGAGGTTGGTGTGCGACAGCCGGACCAGCTTCGGCGAGCCGGTGGACCCCGACGTGCTCAGCAGCAGCGCCAGGTCCGGGTGCAGCTCG
>NZ_JAEVHN010000771.1:0-2688 GCF_016803375.1 Micromonospora sp. 4G55 | reverse complement strand
CTTGATTGTTTTGCGCATTATCTAAAATTTCTGGAAAATTTAAATTTTTAAGTCTCATTTGACTACGCATTAAAGCAAGAGCTGAGCTTAGCATTTCATAGTCCATTTTTAATTTTAAAATTTTAACCTCATCTTTTGTAGTATTGATAAAAGATAAAGATAAGCTTGAAAAAATTCCCAAAATCAAAATCACAAAAACAAAGCTACAAGACAGAGTAAAAAGCTTTAATTCATTTTGTCGGGAGTTCTTCATTGATTGCTTTTATTAGTTTCTTAAGTTCTCTTTCTAGAATATAATTTTCATAACTTTTTTTAACAAACGCATCTACAAAGCGTTTAAGTTCTATTTTTTTAGTACCCCTGAAATCAAAGCGATATCATCTTCTAAAAAATTTGCAAATTCTTCACTGCACTTAACAATGAAATCTTTTGCATTAACATTAACAATGACTTGTTTTAGATTATCTGCCAAGAACAGCCTCTATTTTCTTATAAATATCTTCGCTTTCTATATTGCGAGATTTAAGTTCTTCTTCTAAACGCATGATTTGATTACTTTTTGCTTCATTTTGTGCTTTAACGCTTACAAGCTCATTTCTTAAAGCCTCATTGGCTTCGCAAACTTCGTTATATTTTTCAATGAGTTCATTTACTTTATCTGTCATAGTATTGATTATTTTTTCATTCAAACATATTTTTGCCTTCTTAAAAAATTTGTAAATTTATGGAAAATATTATTTGATATTGTAGCAGAAAAAAATTTAAATTTAGGTTTTTATTGTCAATTAATTTTTAATTAAAGCATTTTCTTTTAAAATTTTTTCAAAAATAAAAATAAAGTAGAAAAATGTTAGAACTTACCAGCGAATTTAAACCTAGTCCTGATCAACAAGAAGCCATAAAAGGTATAGTAAAAAGTATAAAAAAAGGCAACAAATATCAAACCTTACTAGGCGTTACAGGAAGTGGAAAAACCTTTACCATGGCAAATGTCATTAAAGAACTTAATATGCCCACTCTTATCATGAGTCACAACAAAAGCCTTTGTGCACAACTTTATAGCGAATTTAAAGGCTTTTTTTCTAAAAATCATGTGGAATATTTTATATCTTATTATGATTATTATCAACCTGAAGCCTATATCCCACGCACTGATGTTTTCATAGAAAAAGATAGCTCTACTAATGAAGACTTAGAGCGTTTAAGACTGAGTGCTACTGCTTCTCTTTTAAGTTATGAAGATGTAGTTTGCATAGCTAGTGTTTCGGCAAATTATGGACTTGGTAATCCAAATGAATACATAGGCATGGTTTTAATCTTTGAACTAGGTATGCAAATTTCACAAAAAGAACTTTTAAAAAAACTTGTAGATATGGGTTATAAAAGAAATGATAATTTTTTTGATCGTGCAGATTTTAGAGTTCAAGGAGATATTATAGACATTTATCCAGCTTATTATGAAGATGAAGTAGTAAGACTTGAATTTTTTGGCGATGAGCTTGATGCTATGTATCATTACAATGTTTTAGAAAATAAAAAAGGTAAAGATTTAAAACGCTTCATACTCTATCCTACAAGCCAGTTTAGCGTGGGCGAAACAAGATTAAAACAAGCGATAAAAGACATAAAAGCAGAACTTAACGAACGCCTTGCTTATTTTGAACATGAAAATAAACTCGTAGAATATCAACGCCTTAAACAACGGGTTGAATTTGATCTTGAAATGCTTACAAGCACAGGAATGTGTAAAGGAGTTGAAAACTATGCAAGGCATTTAACAGGACTTAAAGAAGGTGATACTCCTTATACGCTTTTTGATTATTTTGCGATTAAAGATAGAAAATTTCTTGTTATAGTCGATGAAAGCCATGTATCTTTACCACAATTTAGAGGTATGTTTGCAGGAGATAGAAGCAGAAAACAAACCTTGGTGGATTATTGGTTTTCGTTTGCCTTCAGCCTTGGATAACCGTCCTTTAATGTTTGATGAATTTATCCATAAAAATTGTCAATTTCTTTTTGTTTCAGCCACACCTGCACCTTTAGAACTTGAACTGAGTAAAGAAAACATCTTTCATCAAATCATGCGTCCTACGGGACTGCTTGATCCTTTAATAGAGTTAAAAGATAGTGATAATCAGGTTGAATTTTTATTTGATGAGGCTAAAAAAGTCATACAAAGGAATGAACGTGTTTTAGTGACTGTGCTAACTAAAAAACTCGCTGAAGAACTTACAAGGTATTATTTAGAGCTTGGTATAAAAGTCAAATACATGCACTCAGACATCGATGCTATAGAACGCAATGAAATCATAAGAGGTTTAAGAAGCGGTGCTTTTGATATGCTAATTGGCATTAACTTACTTAGAGAAGGACTAGATCTACCTGAAGTTTCACTCATTGCCATTATGGATGCAGATAAGGAAGGCTTTTTAAGAAGCACTACAAGTTTAATCCAAACCATGGGAAGAGCAGCTAGAAATGTCAATGGTAAGGTTTTGCTTTTTTGCAAAAAAATCACAAAATCCATGCAAGAAGCTATGGATACCACCAATGAACGCCGCAAACTTCAAATGGCTTATAATAAAAAATACAATATCACGCCAACTTCAGTCAAACGCCAATATTGAAGAAAGTTTGAAAAATGAAGAGGAATTTAAGGCGAAATTTATCGACAAAGGTTAAAAA
>NZ_JAEVHN010000770.1:0-2691 GCF_016803375.1 Micromonospora sp. 4G55 | reverse complement strand
CGGTTGCCGCCACCCGTCGCCACCGGTGCCGCTCGTCGTGGGAACGTGCTGGACGGGGATCTCCGGCTCCACCGGGGCGTAGGGCTCCGGCGGGGTCGTGACGCGGGGCCTACCCGCGAAACCCCGGCCCGCGCGCGGCCCGGGCCGGTCCGTCGTCGCCTTGGTGGCGGCCACCTGGCGGGCGCCCGCGACCAACGCGACGGCGGCCAACAGGCTGGCCGCGATGGAACTGATCAACAGAGTGCTGGAGCCGTCAGCGAGACCGAGCACCAGCAGTACGACCGCGACGAGGATGAGCAGCAGACTTGCGACTATCACGGCTCACCCCCGCCGCGTCGTGTCGGTGTGGCGCGGTCGGCGACCGTCGGGCGACGGCCGCCGACCGTGGATCAGCGACCGGCTTCGAGAGCGCCGGAGCGACCGCCGCCGTACGAGCCGGCGAGGCTCGCGGCGGCCAGCCCGTTGCCGGTGGCGGCGCGGCTGCCCTCGGTGCGGGTCATCTCGGCCTCCAGGCCCTGACCCCGGCCGTCGAGGTCCCGCAGCTGGCTCTCCAGGTACGCCTTGAGCCGGGTGCGGTACTCACGCTCGAACTGCTTGAGCTCCTCGATGTGCTTCTGCAGCGCGGTGCGCTTGGCGTCCAGGCCGCCCATGGCCTCCTGGTGCCGCTGGCGGGCGTCCCGCTCGAGGGCGTCGGCCTTGGCGCGCGCCTCGCGGGTGACCTCCTCGGCCTTGGACCGGGCCTCGGAGAGAAGCTGGTCGGCCTCGCGGCGGGCGTCGGACACGTGGTCGTCGGCGGTGCGCTGGGCCATCATCAGCACCCGCAGCGCCTGCTGCTCGCCGTCGCCACCGCCGGCCGGGCCACCGGCGGAGCGGACCTGCTCCAGCTCGGCCTGCATGGCCCGGGCGGCCTGCTCGGCCGCCGCCTTGTCGCGCTGCACCCGGTCGAGCTGGGCCTTGACGTCGTTGAGCTCCGCCGCGAGACGGGCGTCGCCGCCGGGGCCGGCGGGAGCGCCACCACGGCCGCCGCGCTCCACCTGGGCGCGCAGCTCGTTGTTCTCCTCGATCAGACGGGCAAGCTCACGCTCGACCTCGTCCAGGAAGGCGTCGACCTCCTCCTCGTCATACCCCCGCTTGCCGATCGGCGGCTTTTTGAAGGCGACGTTGTGGACGTCGGCCGGGGTCAGCGGCATCGAAACTCCTCGGGTCAGTTGCGGCCGCGTAGCGGGCTGGGCCACCGGACGTTCATCCAATGATCAACCGCTTCAACACGAACTCCATCAGCACGAACAGGATAACCAGGAGCACAAGGGAGGCCAGGTCGATGCTCACGGTACCAATTCGCAGTGGAGGGATCACACGCCTCAACGCCTTGAGAGGCGGATCAGTGACGCTCCACACGGATTCCAGTCCCACCGATGCCCCGCGTCCCGGTTGCCACCGGCGACCGTACTGCAGGACGGCGCTGAGGACGAATCGGGCCAACAGCACAATTAGGAAGAGGTACAGCAGCAGGTACAGCGCTTGGAGCACGATCGACAACACGGCAGGCGACGTCCCTCGGTCGGGCGGACTTAGCTCAGGCTGAAAAAGCCGCCCTCAGCGATCTTGGCCTTGTCCTCCGCGGTGACCTGGACGTTGGCCGGTGAGAGCAGGAACACCCGGTTGGTCACGCGCTCGATCGTACCGCGCAGCCCGAACGCCAGCCCGGCGGCGAAGTCCACCAGCCGGCGGGCGTCCGCCTCGTCCATCTCGGTGAGGTTGATGATCACCGGAACGCCGTCGCGGAAGTGCTCGCCGATGGTGCGCGCCTCCCGGTAGGTGGTCGGGTGCAGCGTGGTGATCTGGTAGCGCTGCTCCTCCTCGGCCACCACCGCGCGCTCGCGCGGCTGGGTCTGCGGAGCCAGGGCCAGGTTGTCCCGGGTGTGGTAGGTCAGCGCACCCGAGGTCTCCCCCGCGCCGGACCGGGTGATCGAGCGGACGCTGGACCGCTCGACCCGCTCCGGACGCTCGTCGTCGGCCCGGTCGGCCTCCACCGCCCGGCTCGCGCCACGCTCGCTCAGCCGACCCCGCTCGCCGAGCCGCGGGCGCGGCGCCGGCGGCTCCTCCGACTCGTCCTCGTCGTCGTCGGCGAACTCCTCGGAGTACCGGCTCGACCGGTACCGCGAGTCGCGGTAGCCGGGCTTGTCGTAGCCGTCGTCGTAGGCCCGCTCGTCATCCTCCTCGACGAGACCGAGCCAGACCCCCGCCTTGCGCAGTGCACCCATCCCGCGCCCTTCCGTCCGCCGTGCGGCACGCACCCCCGTGCCGTGTCGCCTGATCACGAATGGACAATCCATGCCCACCGGATCGGATCGGCAATCCCCCGACAGGCGATTCGCGGCCGCCCGCCGTGGCCCCCGACAACGGGACGCCGTTCCTCAAACAACACAGATGTAATTTGCTTCTACCGCGGTCAGGCTACCGCAGCGTGGGACGCATTCCGAGCAACGCGCTGCCGACGCGGACATGTGTCGCGCCATATTCGATGGCCGGTTCGAGGTCGCCGCTCATTCCGGCGGAGAGCGCGGTGGCCTCCGGGTGCCGGTCGCGGAAGCGCGCCGCCACCTCGGCGAGCCGGGCGAACGCCCGCTCCGGCTCCCAGCCCAGCGGCGCCACCGCCATCAGCCCGGCCAGCCGCAGGCCGCCGGCCCC
>NZ_JAEVHN010000769.1:0-2692 GCF_016803375.1 Micromonospora sp. 4G55 | reverse complement strand
GCCAGCCGGCCCGCCTCGACGCCGGCGAGCTGGTGCCGTTCCGGGCCGCCGTGGCGGCCGGGGTGCAGGCCGTGATGACCGGGCACCTGCTCGTGCCCGCCCTCGACCGAGGAGCTGCCCGCCACCCTCAGCCCCCGCATCCTCGGCGACCTGCTCCGCGAGGAGCTGGGCTTCTCCGGCGTGGTGATCACCGACGCCGTGGAGATGCGGGCGGTCACCGACCGGTACGGCTGCTGCACGGCGGGTGGCCGGCCTGGCTCGCCGCCGGCCTGCCCACCTCCACCGAGGTGCCCACCCCGCCCCCGGGTGACGTGGCCGTCCGCCCTGGCGCCCTCCCGGTGCTGGACACCGCCGCCGCGGCGGAGCTGGCCGCCGCCGACGAAGGCGTCCTCCTCGACGTTCGGGCCGCGCCCCCGCTACCGGGGCGAGACCGAGCCGATCGATCCCGTCGCCGGGCACGTGCCGGGCGCGGTGAACCTGCCCGCCCCGGAGTACGTCACCGAGGGGCGCTTCCCGGCCGCCGAGGCGCTGCGCGAGCGGTTCGCCGCTGCCGGGGTGACCGAGGGCACGCCGGTCGGGGCGTACTGCGGATCGGGGGTGACCGCCGCGCAGGCGGTGCTCGCCCTGCACCTGGCGGGGCGACCGGACGCCGCGCTCTACGTCGGCTCGTGGAGCAACTGGGTGGCCGACCCAGACCGGCCGGTGGCCACCGGGGAGACATCACCCCGCTGAGCAGCGCGTGCGGTGGGCGGCCGACGCCGCTCGTGCGACGATGACCTCATGTCGGACGACACGGTGGTGGTGTGGGACGAGGCCCTGCTCGCCTACGACATGGGGGAGCACCCGCTCGACCCGGTACGGGTCGAGCTGACCATGGCGCTGGCCCGGGAGCTGGGTGTCCTCGACCGGCCCGGGGTCCGCCTGGTCCGGCCGACGCCGGCCGACGACGCGCTGCTCACCCGGGTGCACCAGCCGGACTACCTGGACGCCGTCCGGGCCGCGCCGCGCGACCCGCTCTTCGCCGGGTACGGGCTGGGCACCTCCGACAATCCCGTCTTCGACGGCATGCACGACTCCAGCGCGCTGATCGCCGGGGCCAGCGTCGCGGCCGCCGAGGCGGTCTGGCGGGGCGAGGCCCGCCGCGCGGTGAACGTGGCCGGTGGGCTGCACCACGCCATGCCGGACCGGGCCGCCGGCTTCTGCGTCTACAACGACCCGGCGGTGGCCATCGCCCGCCTGCTCGACCTGGGCGCCGAGCGGGTCGCGTACGTGGACGTGGACGTGCACCACGGCGACGGCGTGCAGGAGATGTTCTACCGGGACCCGCGGGTGCTCACGGTCAGCCTGCACGAGACCCCGCTGGCGCTCTTCCCCGGCACCGGTTTCCCCGACGAGACCGGCGGTCCGGGCGCGGAGGGCAGCGCGGTGAACGTGCCGCTGCCGCCCGGCATCGACGACACCGGCTGGCAGCGCGCCTTCCACGCGATCGTGCCGTCGGTGCTGCGCGCGTTCCGGCCACAGATCCTGGTCACCCAGTGCGGCGCGGACGGGCACCGGCTGGACCCGTTGGCCGACCTGCACCTCACCGTCGACGGGCAGCGCGCCACCTACCTGGCCCTGCGGGCGCTTGCCGACGAGCTCTGCGAGGGCCGCTGGGTGGCCTTCGGCGGCGGCGGGTACGCGCTGGCCGAGGTGGTGCCCCGGGCGTGGACCCACCTGCTGGCGATCGCCAGCGGCGACCCGATCGCGCCGGCCACCCTGACCCCGCCGGCCTGGCGGGAACTGGTCGCCAAGCGGCTGCCTGGCCGGGAGATCCCGCTGCGGATGACCGACGACGTCGACCCGGCGTACGAGCCGTGGCAGCCGACCGGCGAGCCGACCTCCGTGGACCGGGCGATCGCCGCCACCCGCAAGGCGGTCTTCCCGCTGCTCGGGCTCGACCCGCACGACCCGCGCGACTGAGTCGGTGGCCTGGGGAGGGGACCGACCGGTGACCACTGTCGACCAACCGGTGGACGTGCTGCTCAGCGACGGCAGCACCGGTCAGCTGCGCCCGATCCGCCCCGCGGACGGGCCGGAGATCGTGGCGATGCACTCGCGCTTCTCCGAGCGCACCCGCTACCTGCGCTACTTCTCCCCGTACCCGCGCATCCCCGACCGGGACCTGCACCGTTTCGTCAACGTCGACCACCGCGACCGGGAGGCCTTCGTGGTGCTCGCCGGGGACCGGATCGTCGCCGTCGGCCGGTACGAGCGGCTCGGCCCGGAGGCCCCGGAGGCCGAGGTGGCGTTCGTGGTCGAGGACGCCTACCAGGGGCGGGGGATCGGCTCGGTGCTGCTGGAGCACCTCGCCGACGCGGCCCGGCGGGCCGGCATCGTGCACTTCGTCGCCGAGGTGCTTCCCGCCAACGGCGCCATGCTGCGGGTCTTCTCCGACTTCGGCTACCAGGTCCAGCGCCAGTTCGCCGACGGCGTGGTGCACCTGACCTTCCCGATCGCCCCCACCGAGTCGACGTTGGAGGTGCAGCGGGGCCGGGAGCACCGCACCGAGGCCCGCTCGATCGCCCGGCTGCTCGCCCCGCGCGGCATCGCCGTCTACGGCGCCAGCGCCACCGGGCAGGGCGTCGGCGCGGCCGTGCTCGGGCACCTGCGCGACGGCGGCTACCCGGGTGCGATCGTGCCGGTGCACCCC
>NZ_JAEVHN010000768.1:0-2693 GCF_016803375.1 Micromonospora sp. 4G55 | reverse complement strand
TGGCCATCCTGGGCCTGCACGACGCCAAGCGGACCACCATCACCGGGGAGATCACCCTCGGCGGTCGTCAACTGGTCGGCCTCGGCGACGAGGAGGTGCGCCGGCTGCGCGGCCGGGACATGGCGATGATCTTCCAGGACCCGCTGTCGGCCCTGCACCCCTACTACACGGTGGGTGCGGGTCGCGGCGACCGTCGCGGGCACGGCCGTGGTGCTGCTGTCGTTCGGCGGCCTCACCTGGGCGGTCGTGCTCGGCTACGCGGCCTGGCGGCGCAGTTGGCGGCTCGCCCTGGCGGGGCTGGGCTACGTGGCGCTGGTCACCAGCATCTTCTACCTCAGCCTCCGCGCCGACCCCGCCCAGGAGGAGGTCTCCGACGCGGAAGCGCTCTACTTCGTCGGCGCGATGGCGGTGTGCTGGCTCGTCGGGGCCCTGCACGTGGTGCTGCTCAACCGGGGTGTCTGGGCGGCGGTCCGCCGGGTCTTCGGCGGCGGCCACCCCCGTGGCGGCGAGGAACGGCGGGTACGCCGGGAACAGGCCCGCCGCCTGCTGCACCACCATCCGGGGGCCCGGCAGGAGCTGCGCATCGGCCGGCCCGACCTGCCGCGCGCCTTCGACGACGGGGGGCTCGTCGACGTCAACGCCGTGGGCGACCAGGTGCTGGCCGTCCTCCCCGGGCTGACGCCGGACCAGTGCCGGCACATCGTCACGGACCGGCTGTTGCGGGGTCCGTACTCGTCGGTGGAGGAGCTGGCCACCCGGTGCCTGCTCCCGCCGGCCGTGACGGACCACCTTCGGGACATCCTCGTCTTCCTGCCGCCCGACGGGCCGCCGCCACCAGCGCTGACCAGTGAGGGTCCGTCGGTTACCTGGTAGAAATGCCGGATGAGCCAGGATCGGGCGGCGGTACGGGAGCGGGCCGAGGCGGTGCTGCGCCGGCTGGCCGGCGAGCACGCCCGACTCCGCGAGGACCAGTGGCGGGCGATCGAGGCGCTGGTGGTGGACCGGCGTCGGGTGCTCTGCGTCCAGCGCACCGGCTGGGGCAAGTCGGCGGTCTACTTCGTGGCCACCGCCCTGCTGCGGGAGCACGGCGAGCACGGGCCGACCGTGATCGTCTCGCCGCTGCTGGCGCTGATGCGCAACCAGGTGGAGTCGGCGGCCCGGGCGGGCATCCGGGCCCGCACCATCAACTCCGCCAACCTGGACGAGTGGGACGAGATCACCGCCGAGATCCACGCCGGTGCGGTGGACGTGCTGCTGATCAGCCCGGAACGGCTCAACAACCCGGACTTCCGGGACACTGTGCTGCCGAAGCTGGCCGCCACCACCGGGCTGTTGGTGGTGGACGAGGCGCACTGCGTCTCCGACTGGGGACACGACTTCCGGCCCGACTACCGCCGGCTGCGTACCTTCCTCGGCAACCTGCCCGAGCGCACCCCGGTGCTCGCCACCACCGCCACCGCCAACGAGCGGGTCACCGCCGACGTCGCCGAGCAGTTGGGCGACGCCCTGGTGCTGCGCGGCACCCTCGACCGCGAGTCGCTGCGGCTGGGCGTCCTGGACCTGCCCAGCCCGGCGCACCGGCTGGCCTGGCTCGCCGACCACCTGGACCGGCTCCCCGGCTCCGGGATCATCTACACGCTGACTGTGGCGGCGGCGGGGGAGACGGCCGAGTTCCTCCGCTCCCGTGGCTGGTCGGTTGCCTCCTACACCGGGCAGGCCGACGACGCCGACCGGCGGGCCGCCGAGCAGGACCTGCTGGACAACAAGATCAAGGCGCTGGTCGCCACCTCCGCGCTCGGCATGGGCTTCGACAAGCCGGACCTCGGGTTCGTGGTGCACCTCGGCGCGCCGCCCTCGCCGATCGCCTACTACCAGCAGGTCGGCCGGGCCGGCCGGGCCGTGGAGCACGCCGAGGTGCTGCTGCTGCCCGGCGTCGAGGACGCGGCCATCTGGCGGTACTTCGCCTCGCTCGCCTTCCCGCCCGAGGAGCAGGTTCGGGCGGTGCTCGGCGCGCTGCACACCGACCGGCCGCTCTCCACCCAGGCCCTCGAACCGATGGTCGACCTGCGCCGGGCCCGGCTGGAGCTGATGCTCAAGGTGCTCGACGTCGACGGCGCGGTCCGCCGGGTCCGCGGCGGCTGGCTCGCCACCGGCGAGCCCTGGGTCTACGACGAGGCCCGGTTGCGCCGCGTCGCCCAGGCGCGCACCGCTGAGCAGCAGGCGATGCGGGAGTACGTGACCACCTCCGGCTGCCGGATGCGCTACCTGCGCGAGTGCCTGGACGACGCCGGCGCGGGCGACTGCGGCCGGTGCGACCGCTGCGCCGCGCCGCTGTTCACCCCGGAGGTCTCCGACGCCGCGTTGACCGCCGCGCAGACCTTCCTGGGCCGCCCCGGCGTGGAGATCCCGCCGAAGAAGCTCTGGCCGACCGGGTTGGACGCGGTCGGCGTACCCCTCAAGGGGCGGATTCCCCCCGGCGAGCAGGCGCTGCCCGGGCGGGCCGTGGGACGCCTGTCGGACCTGGGCTGGGGTGGGCGGCTGCGCGGCCTGGTCGGCCCGGAGGCGGCCGACGGCCCGGTCCCCGACGACGTGGCGGCGGCCGTGGTGGAGGTGCTGAAGGCGTGGGCGCACGGCGACGACCCGTGGCCGCGCCGCCCGGCCGGCGTGGTCGCCGTGGGGTCCCGCACGCACCC
>NZ_JAEVHN010000767.1:0-2698 GCF_016803375.1 Micromonospora sp. 4G55 | reverse complement strand
CATCCAAATGATCATGTTAATTTAAGTCAAAGTACTAATGATGCTTATCCTACAGCTTTACACCTTGCCTTGCATGATTATTTAAGCGATTTGGCAAAAGCTATGGAACATCTAAAAAAGCTTATGAGAGAAAAGCTGAAGAATTTAAAGATGTTCTTAAAATGGGTAGAACCCAACTCAAGATGCTGTACCTATGACTTTAGGTCGTGAATTTAAAACTTTTGCCGTAATGATAGGTGAAGATATACAAAGAGTATTAGAAGCTAGAAAATTGATTTTAGAGATCAATTTGGGTGGAACTGCTATTGGAACGGGAATTAATTCTCATCCTGATTATCCGAAGGTTGTAGAAAGAAAAATAAGAGAAGTGACAGGTTTTGTAATATACTGTGGCTGAGGATTTAATCGAGGCGACTCAAGATACGGGAGCTTATGTACAAATTTCAGGTGTTTTAAAACGTGTTGCAACAAAACTTTCTAAAGTATGTAATGACTTAAGACTTTTAAGTAGTGGTCCAAAATGTGGTCTTAATGAGATTAATCTTCCAAAAATGCAACCAGGTAGTTCTATCATGCCAGGTAAGGTAAATCCTGTTATTCCTGAAGTAGTTAATCAAGTTTGTTATTTTGTTATTGGAGCAGATGTAACTGTAACTTTTGCTTGTGAGGGTGGACAATTACAACTTAATGTTTTTGAACCAGTTGCAGCGTATAGTTTATTTAATTCTATTGTAATGCTAGAAAAAGCAATGTATACTTTAGCTGATAAATGTATAGAATGGTATTACCGCAAATGAAAAAATTTGTTCAGACTTTGTCTATAATTCAGTAGGTATAGTAACAGCTTTAAATCCTTATATTGGTTATGAAAATTCAGCTTCTATAGCCAAAGAGGCAATGAACACTGGAAAAAGAGTGGCTGATATTGCGCTTGAAAGAGGGCTTTTAAGCAAAGAACAAATTGATGAAATTTTAACTCCATCAAATATGCTAAATCCTCACATGGAAGCTAAAAAATAGCACTTAGGATTTAATATGGATATAATGATAATTTTGCAAGTAATCGTCCTTCTTGGGGCGATTTTTATCGGTATTCGCCTAGGTGGTATTGCTATAGGTTATGCTGGAGGATTAGGTGTAGTTATACTAGGACTTGTTTTAGGTATGAAACCTGGTAATATTCCTTGGGATGTTATTTTAATTATTGCTGCAGCTATTGCAGCAATTTCTGCTATGCAACAAGCAGGTGGACTTGATTATATGGTAAGGGTGACAGAAAAAATTTTAAGATCAAGCCCTAAATTTATAAATTATTTAGCTCCAGCTTGTGGGTGGTTGCTTACAATCTTAGCAGGAACAGGAAATGCAGTATTTTCTTTAATGCCTGTTGTAGTTGATGTTGCAAAATCTCAAAATATAAAACCTAGTGTTCCACTTTCATTAATGGTTGTTTCTTCGCAAATTGGAATCACTGCTTCTCCTGTGAGTGCAGCTGTGGTTTATATGAGCGGCGTTTTAGAGCCACTTGGATGGAATTATCCAACTTTAATTGGAATTTGGATCAGTACAACTTTTATAGCTTGTATGCTTACAGCTTTTATAGTGAGTTTAATCACTCCTATGGATTTAAGCAAAGATAGCGTTTATCAAGAACGTTTAAAAGCAGGACTTGTTAAAGATGCAGGAGCTATTTTACATGGTGAAGATAAACCAGGTGCTAAACTTTCAGTAGGAATTTTCTTGATCACTGTTTTGGCAGTTGTGCTTTATGCAACCGCAATTTCAAGCAATATTAAATGGATTGATCCTGTTGTGGTTCCAAGAGATGCAGCTATTATGAGCTTTTTACTTACTGCAGCAACTTTGATCACTTGGCTTTGTAAAGTTGAACCAGGTAAAATTCTTGATACCAGTGTATTTAAAAGTGGTATGACTGCTTGTGTTTGCGTTTTTGGTGTAGCATGGCTTGGAAATACTTTTGTTGCAGGACACGAAGCTTCTATTAAAGAAGTAGCAGGCGACTGGGTTAAACAAACCCCTGCTATGTTAGCAGTTGCATTTTTCTTTGCAAGTATGCTTTTATATTCTCAAGCAGCAACCGCAAAGGCCATTGTACCTGTAATTATCACCGCTTTAGGAATTTCAGCAGCAAATCCGCATGATTCTTATATGCTTGTAGCTTGTTTTGCAGCAGTTTCGGCACTTTTTGTGCTTCCAACTTATCCAACCTTACTTGGTGCTGTGCAAATGGATGATACAGGAACGACTAGAATTGGTAAATTTATATTTAATCACTCTTTCTTTATACCAGGAGTTTTAGCTATTGCAATTGCTGTAGCATTAGGCTTTGTATTAGCTCCTATGCTTATTTAAATCAAACCCTAGGTTTTTCTCTCCTAGGGTTAAAATTTTTTCATTAGTTTTTAAGTATATACTACGCTATAATATTCATTTTTAATTTTCTTTAAGTAAAGGAATTTAATTGAAGATAAAAGTTAGGGTTGATTTTTTCAGGTATTGTTTGCCTTTTTTTAACAGCTTGTGTTAATCAGGTTAAAACAAAATACAACAATTTGAAAATGCTCTAACACAAAAATATTGTGGTGATGATTTTTTCAATCAAAATTTAGAAAAAATTAAAAAAAATGATGATGTCATTTATACAGGATTAAATGCAGGTTTGATTGCTAGAAATTGT
>NZ_JAEVHN010000766.1:0-2700 GCF_016803375.1 Micromonospora sp. 4G55 | reverse complement strand
CAGCCCTGCCCGACGGCCCGCTGCGCCGCCCGCACCGCGTTGCGGAACAACATCGCCACCGTCGTCGGACCCACCCCGCCGACCCGCGGCGTGATCGCCCCCGCCACCTCGGCACACGACTCGTCCACGTCCGGCAGCAACCGCCGCCCCTCGTAACGCACCCCACCACCGACGACCACCGCGCCCGGACGCACGTGCTCCGGCCGCACGATCCCCGGCACCCCCGCCGCCGCCACCAGGATCTCCGCCCGCCGCGTGTACCGCGGCCAGTCCGCCACCCCGGTGTGCACCACCGTCACCGCCGCGTTCGCCGTCGGCCGCTTCTGCGCCAACAGCATCGCCAACGGCCGCCCCAGCGTCGCCCCCCGACCCAGGATCACCACCTCACGACCCGACACCGGCACCCCGTGGTACGCCAGCAACGCCTCGATCCCCGCCGGCGTACACGGCAACGGCCCCGGCAGACCCAACGCCAACCGGCCCATGTTCACCGGATGCATGCCGTCGACGTCCTTGTCCGGGTCCAGGACGTCCAACGCCCGGTCGTAGTCCAGATGACCAGGGATCGGATGCTGCACCAGCACCCCGTGCACCCCCGCGTCGGCGTTGAAATCCGCCAGCACCCGGTGCAGATCCTGCTGCGAGGCCGACGCCGGCAGATGCACGTGCGGCGACGCGAAACCCAACTCCGCCGCCTGCCGCTGCTTGATCCGGATGTACCCGGCGCTCGCGTCGTCGTCACCCACCAGCACCGTCGCCAACGCCGGCGTCACCCCCGCCGCGCGCAACGCCGCCACCTGCTCGGCGACCTCGGTCAGGATCTTCTCTGCCACCGGCTTACCGGGCAGCAGCCGGGCCGTCGCAGTCACCGGGGAAGTGGAAACAGACATGGCTCACCTCGTCCGCGGAGGCCCAGGCGGTCGACCCCCGCGACGAGCTCCCCGATGGTTCACCCATCCCCGTGCCGCCAGTCGCGTCCACCCTCAGCCTGCCACACCGCCGACCCGGATCGCATCCGCCACCGCCCACCACCCGGGCAGCCAGGACGCACCGCGTCCGCCCGCCGCCGCCGATCCACCCCCCGACACCACCCCCAGATCCGCCCGCGCCGCACCCACCCGCACGCCGGCGATCCTGTCAGGACCGGCACCCGCCCAGCGGCCACCCACCGCAACCCGTACAGTCTCGGCCGTGATCGAGATCAGCGCCCAGGTTGACCTGTCGCACCCCAGCGACCGGGTCTGGCAGGCATTGACCAACCCGCAGCTGCTCACCCGCTGGTTCACCGAGACCGAGACGGTCACCGAGGCACCGCAACGGCTGCTGCTGCACACCGCGGGGCTGCCCGGCTTCCACGCCGCCGTCGACGCCGAGGTGACCGACCAGCGGGCACCCGAGCTGCTCGTCCTGCAGTGCCAGGAAGGCGACCGCCGCACCCGGCTCACCTGCACCATCACCCGCACCGCCGACGGCTGCCGACTGTCGGTCGAGGAAACCATGGAACACGGCACCTGGCCCGCCGAGGACCGCGACCACCGCGAGCGGTACTACCAGCAGATCCTGACCGGCCGGCTCCCCGCCATCCTCGACTGGCTCGCCTTCCAGCAGGTCGACCTGCGCCGCGGCGAGGACCCGCCGACCGCCGAGCTGCCCGCCATCGCCCTGTCCGGCCGCGTACCCGCACCGGCCGACCGCCGACGCGGCTGGCGATCGTCGCGGCGGTCACCGTCGCGACCCTCGCCACCGGCCGGCCCGTCCGCCGCCTCGGTCAGCGGCTCCGGCACGGCGATCCGCCGTCCGGGCTCGGCGAGCAGCTCCTGCTCGTCCAGCCCGTACGCGGCGGCGAGCGCCTGGCGCAGGCCGGGCAGGGCGCGGGTGCCGCCCCAGACCTGGGGGGCGCGCAGCACGGCGAGGACGAGGTTGACCCGGGCCTCGCCGGTGGGCGCCTCGGCGAGGATGTGCAGCCCGTCGCGGATCTGCACGTCCTTGACCTCGCAGAGGTACCCGTCGAGGTGCAGCACGAAGTCGTCGAAGTCGTCGGCGGCCGGCATGTCCGCGGTGTGCAGGTCGTGGTGCAGCTCGGCGGACCGGACCAGCTCCCAGATCTGCGCCCGCACGGTCGGCACCTTGGCCGGGTCGAGCGCCTGGACGGTGGCGTACTCGTCGAGGAGCTGTTCCAGTTTGGCCAGGTCGCCGTACGTCTCGGCGCGGGCCATCGGCGGGACGAGGTGGTCGACGACGACGGCGTGCGCCCGGCGCTTGGCCTGGGTGCCCTCGCCGGGGTCGTTGACGATGAACGGGTAGACCAGCGGCAGGTCGCCGAGGACGGCGTCCGGGGCGCAGTCGGCGGCGAGCCCGAGCCCCTTGCCGGGCAGCCATTCCAGCGTGCCGTGCTTGCCGAGGTGCACCACCGCGTCGGCGCCGAAGCCGCCGTCGGACACCGGCGCGGCCAGCCAGCGGTACGCGGCCAGGTAGTGGTGGCTGGGCGGCAGGTCGGGGTCGTGGTAGATGGCGATCGGGTTCTCGCCGAAGCCGCGCGGCGGCTGGATCATCAGCACCACGTTGCCGAAGCGCAGCCCGGCCAGGACCAGGTCGCCGCCGTCGGCGTACAGCTCGCCGGGCGGCTCGCCCCAGTGGGTGCGCATCCGGTCCCGCAGCGGCGCCGGCACCCGGGCGAACCAGCGCCGGTAGGTCGGCCCG
>NZ_JAEVHN010000765.1:0-2703 GCF_016803375.1 Micromonospora sp. 4G55 | reverse complement strand
CCGCGCGTGCCCCCGGGCGCCGGCCCCGACCGGCGCCACCCGCGCTGGCTCCTGTCTACCCCGGGGGTACGACGTCGCGTCGGACCCGCCGTGCGTCGCCGCGCCGACCGGCCCGCCGGCGTTCGACGACCGCCGTCGATGCCGCGGTGGGAAGATCGTGGGTCGGCGGGCCGTCGCCCGCTAGAGTCGGGTCGTGGCGCTCGGTCTTCCCTCCGTCCTCCCCAATCCCCAGCCGGCGATCGGGGAGCTGATCCGTGAGCGCCAGCCGACCTTCTCCTTCGAGTTCTTCCCGCCCAAGACGCCCGAGGGCGAGCGGCTGCTCTGGCAGGCCATCCGGGAGCTGGAGTCGCTGCGTCCCTCGTTCGTGTCCATCACCTACGGCGCGGGCGGTCGACCCGGGACACCACGGTGGCGGTGACCGAGCGGATCGCCACCGAGACCACCCTGCTGCCGATGGCCCACCTGACCGCGGTCAACCACTCGGTCGCCGAACTGCGCAACGTCATCGGCCGGCTGGCCGGCGTCGGGGTGCGCAACGTGCTCGCCGTGCGCGGCGACCCGCCGGGCGACCCGGGCGGCGAGTGGGTCCGCCACCCCGAGGGCGTGCTGTACGCCGAGGAACTGGTCCGGTTGGTCCGCGACGCCGGGGACTTCAGCGTCGGCGTGGCCGCCTTCCCGTACAAGCACCCCCGCTCGACGGACGTGGCCAGCGACACGGCGTACTTCGTCCGCAAGTGCCGGGCTGGCGCCGAGTTCGCGATCACCCAGATGTTCTTCGACGCCGACGACTACCTGCGGCTGCGGGACCGGGTCGCCGCCGCCGGCTGCGACACCCCGATCCTGGCCGGCGTGATGCCGGTGACCCAGATCGGCACCATCGAGCGGTCCGTGCAGCTGTCCGGGGCGCCGTTCCCGCCCGCCCTCGCCGAGCGCTTCGAGCGGGTGGCCGACGACCCGGAGGCGGTGCGTCGGCTCGGCATCGAGCAGGCCAGCGAGATGTGCGCCAAGCTGCTGGACGAGGGGGTGCCGGGGATCCACTTCATCACCCTCAACCGGTCCACCGCGACCCGGGAGGTCTGGCGCAGTCTCCAGGCCGGCGCCCGGGTGTGAACGCGGGCCCCCCGCCACCTGAACCACGCCACGACGGTTGACCGATGGTGGGCACACAGCTGAAGTGGGACGACTACGCGACCGCCTGGGCGCGGCTGCACGGCGGTTTCGACCCGCGTGCCGCCGCGCCGGTGGTCCGGGCCTGGCTGCGCTTCGCCTACCACGTGGGATACATCCTGGGCCGCTCCGGATCACCCCGACCGCGGTGACCGTCGCCGGCGTGCTGCTCTGCCTCTGCGTGCCGCTGTTCTCCGTACGGTCGGTGGACGGGCCGATCGTGGGCGCGCTGTTCGTGCTGCTCGCGTCGGTGGCGGACAGCGTCGACGGGGCGGTGGCGGTGGCCACCAACCGGACCACCCGCCTCGGCTACGTCTACGACTCGCTCGCCGACCGGCTCGGTGAGATCGCCTGGTTGGCCGCGTTCTGGCTGGTCGGTGCGCCGGGCGTGCTGGTCGTCGCCGGCGGCGCGCTGTCCTGGCTGCACGAGTACGTCCGGGCCCGGGCGGTCGCCGCCGGGATGCGCGACATCGGCGCGGTGACCGTGGGGGAGCGTCCGACCCGGGTCTGCGTGGCCCTGGTGGGGCTGCTGCTGGCCGGCCTGACCGGCCTGATCGACCCGGACCTGGCCGCCGGCACCATCACCATGGCCACCGCGGTGTGGGTGCTGCTGGCCGGGTTCGGCCTGGGGCAGCTGCTGTCGACCGTGCGCCGCGCCCTGATCGACGCCGGCTGACGGCGGCCTACCAGGCCGGGCCGATCTCCTCGGCGACGATCTGCGCGGAGAGGGCCACCATCGGCAGGCCGCCGCCGGGGTGGCTGGAGCCGCCGACCAGCCAGAGCCCGTGGGCCGGGCCCCGGTTGGCCGGGCGCAGCAGCCCGCCCGCGGTGCCGTAGATCGTGCCGCCCGGCGCGCCGGTCGCCGCGTCCAGGTCGGCCGGGGTACGCACCTCCCGGAACACCAGCCGGTCGCGGACGTCGACGCCCCGCTCGGCGAGCACGTCGAGGATCCGGTCGGCGTACGCCTCGGCGAGCCCCGGCCGACGCCAGTCCACGGCCCCGGCGGCGGTGCCGTGGCGGGCGGCGTTGACCAGTACGAACCACGACTCGTGCCCGTCCGGGCGGACCATCGGGTCGTCGGCGACGGTGACGAAGACGGTCGGGTCGGTCGCCGGCCGGGCCCGTACGCCCCGCCCCGGGTCGCCGAAGACCGCGTCGAACTCGGCGTCGTAGTCGCGCGGGAAGAACACGTTGTGGTGGGCCAGCCCGGAGTCGCCGCGTACCCCGAGCAGCAGCACGAAGCCGGCCAGGCTGCGGTCGGTCAGCCCGGCCAGCCGGCGGGGGCTGGGCAGCAGGTCCCGGTAGAGGGTGAGCGCGTCGGTGTTGGCCACCACCACGTCGGCGGGGACGGGCGCGGCGGCGCCGGCGAGGCGTACCCCGTGCACCCGGCCGCCCGCGGCGTCGATCCGGGTGACCGTGGCGCCGGTCTGCACGACCACGCCGAGGTCCAGGCAGCGCGACAGCAGCGCGTCGGCCAGGGTGCCCAGCCCGCCGCGCAGGTACCAGCCGCCGAAGGTCAGCTCGGCGTAGGGGACG
>NZ_JAEVHN010000764.1:0-2709 GCF_016803375.1 Micromonospora sp. 4G55 | reverse complement strand
CCGTGGGGAACCCGCCGCGGCAGTGCCTCACTCCCGCCGCGGCGGTGGGCCGTCCGCCCCGGTGCTCAGAGCGCCGGGTAGGCGTTCTTCATGAGTTCCTGGAACTGCGCGGAGAACCAGGCGCCGGAGATCGGCGCGTTCGGCAGGGCGCCGCTGAGGCTGTTGCCGTTGCGGGCGTTGCCGGTGTAGGTCGGGTCGCACATCCGGTCGAAGCCCTTGCCCTCGTCGTTCGGGATCAGGCTGCTGGAGCCGTCCGACTCGCCCGGGGGCTTGACCCAGACGTACGCGTCGATGCCCGGCTCCGGCGCGGCCTTGGGCCGCTCGCCGAGGCCCGCCCCGGCCTGGTTGCACCAGTTGCCGGCGTGGATGCGGCGGTCGATGCGGCCACCGTTGACGTAGGTGTCCACGCTGGTCGTCGCGCCCGGGCCGGTGGGCCGGGCGGTGCCGCCCCAGCCGTTGCGGGAAGTGTCGATCAGCATGCCGATGTTGGCGTCGAAGCCGGTGGAGACCAGCTTGGCGCGGAACGCCTGGGCGAACGACAGCTCGTCGACGTACTGGTTCCAGTCGATCCACTTGGACTGGCGGACGGTCTGCCCGTTCACCGTGTCGGTGATCTTGATGTACGGCTCCCGCAGCGCCGAGTAGTTCGCGGTGTTGACGATGAAGCCGTGCACGTTCTTCACCGTGCTGCCGGAGGCGGTGGCGGCCTGGTAGAGCTGGGTCGCGGTCGGGCCGAGGTTGCTGTCCCAGCCGATCCAGCCGTGGTGGGCGGCGTCGATGTAGTTGTAGACGTTGCCGATGGCGCCCAGCTTGGCCAGGGCGTACCCGACACCGTTGACGTACGCGCCGTTGGCCTTGACCGTGTCGCACATCGCGGTGCCGCCGGGCTGGCCGGAGGTGTTGGTCACCAGGTTCGGCAACGAGTCGATCTCGATGATGTTGACGATGCGCAGGCCGGCGTACTTCGGGTCGCCCTGGATCGCCGCGATCGGGTCGATGTACTCGGCCTTGTACCGGGGCAGTTCCTCCGGACCCAGCTCACCGTTGGAGGCGAGCGCCGCACAGTCCCGGCCGGGCAGGTTGTAGATGACGAACTGGATGTAGCCAGCCCCCTGGGCCAGGGCCCTGTCCAGGTGGTCCCGCACCCCCATCGAGCCGTTGGAGCTGCTGCCGGTGGTGCCGTTGATGGCGGCGATCCGGTCCAACCAGACGGCGGTCGGGTTGTTCGACACCCGGCTGCCACCGGGCTCGGCGTCCGCCTTCGCCTTCCACTCCGGGTTCACGTACCCCTTGACCCCGACGTACGGGTTGTCCACCTTCTGGCCCGGCGTGGTCGGTGTCGGGGTCGGGTTGGTGGGCGTGGGGGTCGGGTTGGTGGGCGTCGGCGTGGGGTTCGTCGGCGTCGGCGTCGGGTTGCCGCCGTTGCAGACCGTCCCGTTCAGGGTGAACGAGGTCGGCTTGGGGTTGCTGCCGCTCCAGGCGCCGTTGAACCCGATGCTGGCGCTGGCGCCGGAGGCGAGCGAGCCGTTGTAGGACTCATTCGTGGCCGTGACGTTCTGGCCGGTCTGCGACCACTTCGCCGACCAGCCCTGCTGCACCTTCTGGCTGCTGTTCGGGAAGGTGAAGCCGAGGTTCCAGGAGCTGACCGGGTCACCGAGGTTCTTGATGACGACGGTGGCGGTGAACCCGCCCGGCCAGTCGCTGGTGGTGTAGTCGACGCTGCACTGGGTCGCGGCCTGCGCCGCGGTGACCGGGATGGCCACCATCCCGCCCGCGACCAGGGCGCTCGCACCGGCTAGCGCGACCGCCCGGCGCCGGCCGGACAGGTTTCTCCACAGATTCATGCCACTGAACTCCTTGGGCGAGACCGGATCCGCGTACGGCCCGGCGGAATGGCCCGGCTGGACGTCCCCGCGGGGACGGTCCTCGGCGCCAACGGGATATCTCGGGGGGTGCCCGACCCGGACGGGCGTGGTGGTGGTGCCGTCGACCGGTCACGCGGACCGGTCCAGCGACGACGCCGTCCGGTCGGACCGGTTGCCCTCGACGTCTGCCTGCGCGGTGTGGCTCCCCGAACCGCGTGCAGCGATTCTTGCATGGGAGCGCTTCCATGGCAATGCCTCGATGCGGCCGGCCATGAGGGGCCGAAACGGTACGGCGTGGTCCGGGTGACGCAGCCCGAGCGCCACCGCTCGAGACGGCACGGCTGGACCTGAACAGCCGTGAGACTCACAAAAGCCGCTTAGCACTCCAAGCTCACCGGTCTCCCGCAAACTCCTAAACGCGAATTTTTCCCCGCATAAGTCGCGAAGCGGTCTAACGTCGGTCGTAGCCCGAGGGACGTCGGGCTCAGGACAAACAGGGATGGAGAAGCAGGTCATGGCTAAGAAGATGCTCGGGAAGCTCGTTGCGGGTGCCGCTCTCGGCGGCGCGTCCCTGCTGCTGTTCTCGCCCGGGGCGGCGAACGCGGCCAGCGCGTACACCGTCGACAAGCCGCAGGTCAGTCTTCCCGGTACCTGCTCTGGGGACCACGAGGACTGGGACCACAAGAACTGGGACCGCAGGGACTGGGACCGCAGCGACGAGGACCGCAAGGACCACGACCGCAAGGACGAGGACCGCAAGGACGAGGACCGCAAGGACAAGGACGGCAAGCACGACGACGGCAAGGACAAGGACGGCAAGCACGACGACGGCAAGGACAAGGAC
>NZ_JAEVHN010000763.1:0-2709 GCF_016803375.1 Micromonospora sp. 4G55 | reverse complement strand
CGCGGTGCCGGCGACCACGACGCCGGCGACCGGGTTCCCCAGCCGGCCCGACCCGTCCGACCCGGCGACCGAGGTCTGGGCGCTGGTGGAGCGCGCGCAGGCCGGCGAGTCCGAGGCGTTCGGCCTGATCTACGACCGGTACGTCGACACCGTCTTCCGCTTCGTCTACTTCCGGGTCGGCAACCGCCAACTGGCCGAGGACCTCACCTCGGACACCTTTCTGCGGGCCCTCAAGCGGATCGGCAGCTTCACCTGGCAGGGCCGCGACCTCGGCGCCTGGCTGGTCACCATCGCCCGCAACCTGGTGGCGGACCACTTCAAGTCCGGCCGCTACCGGCTGGAGGTCACCACCGGCGACGTGCTCGACGCGGACCGGGAGGACCGGGGCCCGGAGGGCAGCCCCGAGGCGGCGGTGGTCGAGCACATCACCAACGTCGCGCTGCTCACCGCCGTCAAGCAGCTCAACCCGGAGCAGCAGGAGTGCATCGTGCTCCGCTTCCTCCAGGGTTTCTCAGTTGCCGAGACGGCCCGCACGATGGGCAAGAACGAGGGCGCGATCAAGGCATTGCAATATCGCGCGTCCGCGCCCTGGCCCGCCTGCTCCCGGACGGTTTCCAGCCCTGAGCCCCTGCGACGACGATCACTCTTCGTGATTTCGGCAGCGGCCGGCCCGTAACCCGTGCCCGTCGCGGACCGTTTCTCCGGGTGCGACCGGTGGTTGCCCCGGCGCCCCCGGACCACCCGGTCCGGAGCAGCGCGGCCGGCCAACACCTTCGTCCGTCGGCGTACGCCGCCGCCGGTCGCTGGGAACCACCGCGGCCGACCGGCCGTGACCAGCGAGAGGGGGTGCCTGCGGTGGACAGTGACCTCTTCTCCCGTCGTCGGGCCGCACGTTTCGCCCAGCTTCTCGACGAGGCGAACGGCGGCCGGCGTCACCATGTCCGGTCCCGCGCCGACGACCGGCTCACCGCCCTGGTGGGGGTCGGTCAGCGACTCGTCGCCGCGCGGCCGGACGTCGAGGTCGACGCGGAGTTCCGCACCGGGCTCCGCGCCATGCTGGTGGCGACCGCGGAGCGGGAGGGCATGGGCGCGGCGACCGCGACCGCGACCACACCCGCCCGCACGACCGAGCCGGCTTCGCGTGGCTCGCTGCTGGGCGCGGTGACCGCCCGCCAGATCCGCGCCCGGGGCGCCATCCTGGTCGGCATCGCCGCCGGCGCCGTCGCCGTGTCGGGCATCTCCGCCGCCAGCGAGGACGCGGTCCCCGGCGACGCGCTGTACGGCATGAAGCGCTCCACCGAACGCGCCCAGCTCGCTCTGACCAGCTCCGACCTCAGCCGGGGCCAGCTCTTCCTCGACTTCGCCCGGACCCGGCTCGACGAGGCCGGCACGCTCCGCGGCGACCTGGCCGAGTTCAGCGCGGTGCTGGACGACATGGACGCCGACACCCGCCAGGGCGTACGGCTGCTCACCACCACCGCCGCCCAGCGCTCCGACCCGGCCGGGCTGGACGCGGTGAACACCTTCGTGACCGGGCAGCGCAAGGCGGTCGGTGGCCTGCTCGACGGGGCCAGCCGCGCCGAGCGGGACCGGACCCGCCGTTCGCTGGCCCTACTGGACGCGATCCGCAAGCGCTCCGACACGCTGCGCGCCGCCATCGCCTGCGGCCTGCCCGCGCCGGTCGACAGCGACGCGCTCGGCCCGGCCCCGGCGACCTGCCCGAGCGACCGCTGAGCGGCAGAGCCGTTCACGCCACAGTTGCACCTTCGGACGTCCGCCCGTAACCGACCCCCGACTACGCTCAGGGGTGCAGCGGTCGTCGTACGGAGGGAGGTCGGATGGCCCGCACCCGCAAGGTCACGGTCAGCACCGACGTCCACGGGCACACCGCCGGCTGGGCCGAGGCCGAGCTCGACCGGCCCGTTCCCGCTGAGCCGGACCCCACCGCCGCGGCCTTCTTCGACGTGGACAACACGATGATGCAGGGCGCCTCCATCTACTGGTTCGCCCGCGGCTGGCCGCCCGCAAGTACTTCACCACCGGTGACCTGGCCCGGTTCGCCTGGCAGCAGGCCCGGTTCCGGCTGCTGGCCACCGAGAACGCCGTCGACATGTCGCAGGCCAAGGAGGCCGCCCTGGCCTTCATCGAGGGCTGGCGGGTGGACGAGATCGAGCGCCTGGCCGAGGAGATCTTCGACGAGCTGATGGCCCCACGCATCTGGGCCGGTACCCGCCGGCTCGCGCAGCGGCACCTCGACGCCGGCGAGCGGGTGTGGCTGGTCAGTGCCGCCCCGGTGGAGATCGGCCGGGTGATCGCCACCCGACTCGGCCTGACCGGTGCGGTCGGTACGGTGGCCGAGGTGGTCGACGGTGCTTACACCGGGCGGCTGGTCGGCGACCTGATGCACGGGCCGGCCAAGGCGGAGGCGGTCGCCCAGCTCGCCGCGGTGGAGGGGCTGGACCTGATGCGCTGCGCCGCCTACAGCGACTCGGCCAACGACCTGCCGATGCTCACCGCCGTCGGGCGGGCGGTCGCGATCAACCCGGACGGGACACTGCTGCGGCAGGCCCGCGAGCGGGGCTGGGAGGTGCGGGACTTCCGCACCGGGCGGCGGGCGGTCAAGATCGCCGTACCGTCCACCGCCGCCGCCGGCCTCCTCGCCGGCGCCGTCAGCGCCGGCCTGGCCCTGCACCGCCGCCGCCGCACCCC
>NZ_JAEVHN010000762.1:0-2711 GCF_016803375.1 Micromonospora sp. 4G55 | reverse complement strand
CCATAATAACATTGCGTCCCAACTCACTTGAACCTGAAATTCCAGTTTGTGCCACAATGATACAATTTTGACCTATATTGCAATTATGTCCGATTTGAACTAGATTGTCTACCTTAGTACCTGCTTTGATAATAGTGCTATCAAAAACTGCTCTATCTATAGTTGTGCAAGCCCCTACTTCTACAAAATCTTCTAAAATCACATTGCCATTATGATAAATTTTATAATGTTCGCCGTTTTTATTGTGCGCATAACCAAAGCCATCGCTTCCTATTACACAATTGGCAAGCAAATGACATTTTTTACCGATTTTAGTGTCATTATAAATCACTACATTAGGATGGATAATACTCTCATCACCAATGCTAACATTATCGCCTATATAAGCTCCCGCCATAATGATTACATTTTCACCGATATTTACATTATCACCTATATAAACATTAGGCATGATTCTTGCACTTTTTGCGATATTTTGTACTTTTTCTTTAGCTGTGCTTATCAAAGGTTTAGCAAAAAAGCTTGCTTAAAAAAGCAAAACTCAAATGTGGACTTTGAGTAATTAAAGCTTTAGTATCTTTAGGTACTAAATTTTCATATTCTTTAGATACTAAAATAGCAGCAGCTCCTGTGTGAGGTATATCTTTGGTATTTTTCTCACCATCACAATAAGTAAGCTCTGTAAAATTTGCTTTCAATAAAGAATTTAAAGCACTGATTTCTATATCCTCGCCTTTATATTCCAAGCTTAAAAATTCTGCTATTTCACTTAATTTCATTTAATCTCCATCAAAACAGATCCACTGCGAACTATATCACTAGGATTGTATTTTTTAATTGTTTTTAAAAAATTATCAATTGCGATTTGCATCATCAGCAACCATTAAAAACAAAAAATTCTCATTGCTATTTGCAATAGTACCATTATAAGCTTTCAAAACGGCATCAAGCCCACCTAAATTTTCATTTAAAGGAATTTTCACCAAAGCCATTTCTTTGTCAATAAATTCTTCACTTTCTATCACTTTATAAGTAGGAATGAGCTTATGAAGTTGTTTGACTATCTGCTCAAAAGTTCTTTCATTTCCTGAAGTGACTATATTAATACGAGAAAATTCTTTATTTTCCAAAGGTGCTACTGTAAGCGAGTCAATATTATAACCTCTTCCTGAAAAAAGTCCTACTATACGAGATAAAACCCCATGCTCATTTAAAACAATTACCGATAAAACCCTTCTCATTGTCTATCCTTTGCCTTTGGTAAAATCATATTATAAATCGCACCTCCTGCAGGCACCATAGGTAAAACATCTTCAAAGCGATTCAATTTTACATTTAAAAGAGAGGTTTTATCACTTTTTAAAGCTTGGCTAAAAGCTTGGATAAATTCTTCTTTGTTTGAAATTTCATAACCTTCACAACCAAAACCTTGAGCTATTTTGATAAAATCAGGCTGAGTGCTTAAATCAGTTTGTGAAAAATGCTCTTTATAAAACATACTCTGCCATTGTCTTACCATACCTAAAAAGGCATTATTTAAAATAATATTTATAGCTTTTATACCATACTCATAAGCAGTCATAAGCTCTTGGATATTCATTAAAACCGATCCATCACCTACGAAATTAATCACCACTTCTTCACCCACAGCAAGCTTTGCACCCAAAGCAGCAGGTAAAGAATATCCCATAGTTCCTTGCCCTCCACTTGTTGCAAGTTGTCTTGGATAATTAAAAGGATAAAACTGCGCTACCCACATTTGATGCTGACCCACATCGGTAATAATCCTTGCATCTGGAGCCATTTTCGCACATTCTTCAATCACCCATTGCGGTTTTAAAATCTCATTGCTATCTTCATAAGAAAGCGGATAAAGTTCATTATAACGCTTTAAAGTTTCGTGCCATTCTTTAAAAGTTGTGTTGGAATTTTCCTTTTTAAGCTCTTCTAAAAGCTCTTTAAGAACTTCTTTAATATCTCCTACTATAGGATAATGCGCATTGATAATCTTTGAAATAGAACTAGGATCAATATCAACATGAACTATAGTTGCATGTTTAGCAAATTCACTTGTTTTTCCTGTAATTCTATCATCAAATCTCGCTCCTACACTCACAAGCAAATCACACTCACTTAAAGCCATATTAGCAGCATAGCTTCCATGCATGCCTGCCATTTTAAGATTAAAAACATCATCACTTCTTAAAGTTCCAAGCGCCATCAAAGTTTCAACTGCTGGAATTTTTGTAAATTTTATAAGCTCTTCTGATTTGCTTCGCTTGCATTAGAACTGATGCAATCCTCCACCTAAGTAAAACAAAGGTCTTTTTGCTTCTTTTAAAAGCTCTGCAAATTTTTTAATTTGCTTTGAGTTACCCTTATAAACGGGCTTATAAGTTTTCATAGAAATTTCTTTAGGATATTCCCAAAGTCCCAAAGTTGCACTTACATCTTTTGGCACATCTATATGCACAGGCCCAGGTCTACCGCTTCTTGCTATATAAAAAGCCTCTTTTAAAATGCATGGAAACTCTTCTATGCAAGTAACTAAATAATTATGCTTTACACAAGGTCTTGAAATACCTACTGCATCAATTTCTTGAAAAGCATCTGTACCAATAAGAGAATTTGCCACCTGCCCTGAAATCAACACCAAAGGGATAGAATCACTATAAGCCGTAGCTAGGCCTGTAATAGTATTTGTAAAACCT
>NZ_JAEVHN010000761.1:0-2717 GCF_016803375.1 Micromonospora sp. 4G55 | reverse complement strand
GTGTCGGCGTCGGCCGGCGGGCCCCGGCCGTTGGCGCGCCCTCGCCGGCGGCGGCCGGCTGGACCGACCCGGTACTGACCGGCGGGACCGACCCGGTGCCGACCGGGAAGCCGCCGGAGGTGTTCGCGTCCTGGCCGGTCTCCACCAGGTCCAAGGGGATCAGCACGACCGCCGTGGTGCCGCCGTACGCGGACTCCTTGAGCTGCACCTTCACGCCGTGTCGCTCGGTCAGCCGGCTGACCACGTACAGGCCGAGCCGGGAGGCGTTGGCCAGGTTCAGCTCGGAGCGGTCCACGATGCGGTGGTTGGCGGCGGCCAGATCCTCCTCGGTCATGCCGAGGCCCCGGTCCTCGATCTCGATGGCGAAGCCGTTGGCCACCAGCTGGCCCCGCACCTCCACCGAGGTGTGCGGCGGCGAGAAGGTGAGCCCGTTCTCGATCAGCTCGGCCAGCAGGTGGATGACGTCGCCGACCGCCCGGCCGGCGAGCGAGACGGAACCCAGCGGCAGCACGTTCACCCGGGTGTAGTCCTCGACCTCGGCGACCGCGCCGCGCACCACGTCCACCATGGGCACGTTGCGCCGCCAGGCACGACCCGGGGTCGAGCCGGAGAGCACGATCAGGTTCTCGGCGTTGCGCCGCATCCGGGTGGCCAGGTGGTCCACCCGGAACAGGTCCTCCAGCTCCTCGGCGTCGTGCTCCCGGCGCTCCATCGAGTCGAGCAGGGTGAGCTGACGGTGGACCAGCGCCTGGGTGCGCCGGGCCAGGCTGAGGAACACCTCGCGGACGTTGCGGCGCAGCTCGGCCTGCTCCACCGCGGTACGCACGGCGGTCTCCTGCACCACGTTGAAGGCCTTGCCCACCTGGCCGATCTCGTCGTCGCCGAACTCCAGCGGCGGCGCCTCCGTGGCCACGTCGACCTCCTCGCCGTGACCGAGCCGCTCCACCACCCCGGGCAGCCGCTCGTTGGCCAGCCGGAAGGCGGCCTCGCGCAGCCGTTCGAGCTGGCGGACCAGGGCGCGGGCGGTGGTGATCGAGACGACCACCGAGGCGATGACGGCGATCAGGCCGAGGCCGGCGGCGAGCACCATCCTGATGATCACCCAGATCGCCACCGGGGTGGCTCGCTCGACCAGCGCGTCGCCGCTGGCCAGGACCGCGGCCTCCTGCTCCTGGAGCGCCGGCGCGATGGCGGCCTGCCAGTCGTCCGACTCGACGGGCAGGGGCGCGTTCGGGCGGCCGTCGCGGACCAGGCGGTCCTCCAGGGACCGCAGCCGGACGAAGGCCTCCCCCTCGGTCATCCGGGCGTACCGTTCGCGATCGGCGTCGGGCAGCTCGGCCAGCGCTCGCCGGCGAGGAACCGTTGCGCGCCGACCAGGTGGGCGAACTGGGCGTACTCCCGGTCGTTGATCCGGCCGGCGGCGGCCACCCCGGCGAACAGGGCGTCCTCCTGGGACATCAGTTCGCGCACCCGGACGAGCTGGGTGAGCGTGGCGGTGTCCTTGGCGATCTGCTCGTCGTCGAGTTTGCCCAGTGAGGCGTAGACGCGGAAGAGCGAGTCGAGCACCCCGGTGTACGCCTCGGCGGCACCGGCCCGGTCGACGGAGCGGGTGGCCACCGCGTCCCGCACCGAGCCCAGCGCGTCGAGCCGGGTGACCACCTCGTCGATTCGCGTCACCAGCTCGTCACTGGACGCGAGCCGGGCCCGCGAGCTGCGGGCCGCCTCGGCGAACTCCGCCGCGCGTTCCTCGCTGCGCCGACGCTGCTCGCGCAGCTGCTGCGCCTGCTCCTGGCTGGGCCGGCCGAGGTAGGCCACCGACATTCGGCGTTCCTGCTGCAGCTCGGTGCGCAGCGACTCGCTCGGCTCGGCGACCTGCGCGTCGAGCGTCTGCACGCCGAGCACGTTGAGACCGTCGCGCAGGGTCACCCAGGCCGCGAAAGCCCAGAGAGCGGCCAACGAGACCAGCAGGGCCACAACCTTGGTGCGCAGACTTGCACTGCGGGAACCCATCACACCCGTCCCTCGCCGGTCCTGATTCACGTTTCGGATTGGCCGAAAGCGCGACGCCGGCCCCGGCGCACGCTAGCAGTGTCCGGAAGTTCACTCAAGCAGTGCAGACCAGCGGTCTGTCGGGGTATGGGCGCCATCGCGCAGCCGGTCGCCAGCCGCCTTCCGCGCGGCGATCACGGCCGCCCGGACGATCTGTCCAGGATGGTACAGGTCCTTGTCGTGCCACAGTGGAGGGCCGTCCCGTTCTCCGTCCAGCACGGACAGTCGGCCGGCCGCCGCGGCGACGGCCGCGTCGAGCGAGGGCGAGGGCCGCCCCGCCAGGAGCACGAGCAGGCCGTACGCCGTCTCCTCCGCAGTGCCGGCCCACCGCCCCCAGGAACCGTCGGGCTGCTGACTGTCGAGCACCCAGCCGACCGCCCGCTCGACCGCCGGCCGGGCCGACGGACCGCCGTGCTCGCGCAGGGCGAGCACCGCGCAGCAGGTGGCGTAGTAGGGCGAGGCGTGCCAGCGGTCGGACCACCGGCCGTCGGCCTCCTGCCGGTCGAGCAGCCAGCCGGTGAGCCGGCGCAACACCCCCGCCGCCCGGTGGCCACCGTCGCCGGGTTGCCGGCCCAGCGCCTCCAGGACGTGCGCGTTGGTGGTCACCGAGGCGCCGTTCTCCCCCTGCCAGGTGCAGAAGTGCTCCCCGGTGTCGTACCCGGCCAGGC
>NZ_JAEVHN010000760.1:0-2739 GCF_016803375.1 Micromonospora sp. 4G55 | reverse complement strand
TCCAGATCGCCGCTGCGATGGTCACCGGCAACCACGAACAGGCGGACAGCGCACGCAACGCGCGAATCCTGCTCACAGCCGGCGGTGCCGCCAGGATGCGGACGGTCACCGACTTGCCGTTGTCCGGGTTGGTGACCCGGACCCGGGTGTTGAAGGGCATCCTTGGTGGAGGTCCGACGAGTGGGAACGAATCCGAAGGTTGTTCGTCCGGTTCTGGGCCGTTTCGGGGGGACCGCCGTAATCGAGATCACCGCCGCCGACCCTTACCGGGCCGGGCTGCACGCCCCCGGACACCGCCACCGTGCTGCGCCCGAAGGACGGCGAGGCGACGGTCGGCGGGGCCGGGGAGACGGGGGACGCGATGACGCGTGCTCGTGGTGGGAGCCGGTGGCTTCCTGGGCGGGGAGATCTGCCGGCGCGCGGTCGCGGCGGGCCGGCCGGTGGTGGGGACCTGGCACGCCAACCCCGTCGCGCTGCCCGGTCTGGCGACCCGGCAGCTCGACGTGACCGACCGGGAGGCGGTGCGCCGGCTGGTCGCGGCGGTCCGGCCGACCGCCGTGGTCGGCACCCCCTACCGCAACGACGACTGGGCGGTCACCGCCGACGGCGCGGCGCACATCGCGTACGCGGCGGCCGAGGCGGGGGCGCGGCTGGTGCACGTGTCCAGCGACGCGCTGCACGCCGGGCGCCCGACGCCCTATCTGGACGACGACCCGCCCACCCCGATCCACCCGTACGGGGCGGCGAAGGCGGCGGCGGAGACCGCGGTGCGGGCGATCGACCCGAGCGCCGTGCTGGTGCGGACCTCGCTGATCGTGGGGGAGGGGAGCAAGCAGATCCAGCTCTGTCGGGACGCGCTCGCCGGCCGGGCCACCCTCTTCACCGACGAGCTGCGCTGCCCGGTCGACGTCACCGACCTGGCCGACGCCGTCCTCGAACTGGTCGACGGCGATCACGCCGGCTTGCTCAACGTCGCCGGTCCGGAGGCGGTCAGCCGGGCCGGGCTCGGGCTGCTGGTGGCCCGCCGGTTCGGGCTGGACCCGGCCGGGATGAAGACCACCACGGGCCCGGCGGCGGGGCTGGTCCGCCCCACCGACGTCCGGCTGGATTCCGCGCGCGCCGCCGCGCTGCTGCGGACCCGGCTGCGCGGCGTCACCGAACTCCTCGCGGCCTGACCCGAACCTCTTCTCGCGGCACTGACGCACACTTTCTCTGCACAACTATTGTGCAGAGAAAGTGTGCACAGATATTGTGCAGTCATGGGGAACGACGAGAACGCCGCCGCACCGCGCGAGGTCCGGCTCAACCACCGGCAGGTCCGGGTGCTGGCGCACCCGCTGCGGATGCGACTGCTCGGCGCGCTGCGCACTACCGGGCCGGCCACCGCCACGGCGCTGGCCGAGCTGCTCGACACCAACACCGGCGCGACCAGCTACCACCTGCGGCAGCTCGCCGAGGTCGGGCTGGTCGCCGAGGATCCCGACCGGGGCAGCGGGCGGCAACGCTGGTGGCAGGCCGCGCACGACGTCACCAGCTGGGAGCCGACCGACTTCGACGACGACCCGGACGCCCGCGCGGCGATCCAGTGGATCCACGGCGACCAGGTGCGCCTGCTGGTCGAGCGGGCCGAGCAGTGGTTGGCCGCCGAGCGCGAATGGTCGCCGGCCTGGCGGGACGCCTTCGGCATGGGCGACATCTTCATGGTCATCCCGCCGGAGCGGATGGAGGCGCTCAAGGCCGAGGTGTGGCAGGTCATGCAGCGGTACCACGACGAGGCGGACCCGGCCGCGCCGGGCGCCGAGCCGGTGCACCTCTTCCTCGCCGGCTACCCGATGCTGGAGGGCCGGCGGTGAGCGCGCTGTCCGTACGCCAGGTCCGGTTCCGCTACCTCACCCTCTACGGTCTGCGCTGGCTGCCCACCGGGCTGATGATCCCGGTGATGATCCTGCTGATGCAGGAGCGCGGCCTGTCGCTCTCCGAGATCGGCCTGGTCTCCGTCGCGCAGGGGCTGGTGGTGCTCGCGCTGGAGCTGCCCACCGGCGGCCTGGCCGACGCCCTCGGCCGCAAGCCCGTCCTGGCCGCCGCCTGGACACTCAGCCTGGTCTCGCTCGGGCTCTTCGCGGTGGCCGACTCCTTCGCGCTGTTCTTCCTGGTCTGGGCCTTGCAGGGCGTCTACCGGGCGCTCGACAGCGGCCCCCTGGAGTCCTGGTACGTCGACGCCACCCTCGCCGCCGACCCGAAGGCCGAGTACGAGGCCGGCCTCGGCTTCGCCGGCACCGTCTCCGGCGTGACCATCGCCGGCGGGGCGCTGCTCAGCGGTGGCCTGATCGCCCTCGGCCCGGTCGGGCCGGTCAGCGCCCTCACCGTGCCGGTCCTGGTCGCCATCGCCCTCCAGGCGGTGGCCCTGGCGGCCCTGCTGTTCCTGCTGGTCGAGGCCGGCCCGGCCAAGGGCGCCGGCGCGCTGCGCGCCTCGGTCGTCGAGGCGCCCCGGATGGTGGGCCAGGCCTTCGGCCTGCTGCGCCGCTCCCGGGTGCTGCTCGCCCTGGTCGCCGTCGAGCTGTTCTGGGGCTTCGGCATGGTGACCTTCGAGTCGCTGCTGCCGGTCCGTCTCGCCGAGGTGGTCGGCAATCCCGAGCGGGCGGCGGCGCTGCTCGGGCCGGCCAGCTCGGCGGCGTGGCTCGCCGCGGCGGCGGGTGCGGCGCTGACCCCGCTGCTGCTGCGCTGGCTGGGCGCCGCCCC
>NZ_JAEVHN010000759.1:0-2744 GCF_016803375.1 Micromonospora sp. 4G55 | reverse complement strand
GTACCCATGCCGCCGTGGTGGCCACGGCCGCCCGGGCCGGGGAAGACGCCGGCCTCGGCGGCCTTGGTGATGGCGTCGGCCTGCTCCTGGGTGAGCTTGCCGTCCTTGACCGCCTGGGCCAGCCGGTCCTTGAGCGCCGCCTGCCGGTCCTCGGCGGAGGGGCGCTCCGGGCGGTCGGCCTTGCGCTGCTCGCGCAGCTTCTCCAGCGCGGCGGTCACCTTCTCGGTGGGCACGCCGAGCTCCTTGGCCAGCGCCTCGGCGAACTCGCCCTGGCGGTCGGCCTTCTGCTGCTGCCGGTCGGTGCCCTGGTCGGCGCTGCTGCTGGCGCTGGGCGACGGGGTGGCGTCCTCGGCGAAGGCCACCGTCGGGGCGGCGATCCCCACGCCGAGCACTCCGGCGGCGGCGAGCCCGGCCAGCAGGTGCTTCTTCGAGATCGTGCGGGACATCAGTCCTCCAGTGATCGGTGGTTGGTGCGATGACCTCACCGACAGTGACCACCGAACCTGGGCCGAACCCGTGCCGACCCTGTCACCCAGCTGAAAATCCGGCGGGTCAGCGGACGGCGGAGGAGACGGTAAGGGTGCCGGCGTCGGCGTCGAGGGTGGCGCGGGTGCCGACCGGGACGGTGAGCTGGCCGACGCCGTGGCCGACCGGGAGGCCGCCGAGGACCGGGACGCCGAGATCGCCGAGGCACTCGGTGAGCACGTCGGTGACCGTGGTGTCCCAGCCGTCGGCGCACTCGGTGAACTGGCCGACCGCCACCCCGGCCAGGCCGTCCAGCACGCCCGCGCGGCGCAGGTGGGTCAGCATCCGGTCGACCTTGTACGGCGGCTCCTGCACCTCCTCGATCAGCAGCACCGCGCCGGTCAGGTCGGGCATGTCCGGGGTGCCGATGGAGGCGGTGATCAGGCAGAGGTTGCCACCGAGCAGCGGACCGACCGCCCGGCCGGGCACCCGGACGGCGAAGGTCTCCTCGTCCGGCGTGGCGGCGACGGTCACCGGCTCGGTGGTCATCAGCGCGGCGTGCAGCGACTCCGCCGAGCGCAGCGGGGTGCGCTCGTCCAGCCAGGCAGCCCCGGGGCCGTGCACGCCGGCCAGCCGGGCGCCCCGCCAGAGCGCGAACTGCAACGCGGTGATGTCCGAGAAGCCGGCGACCACCTTCGGGTCCCGCCGTACGGCGGCCATGTCGATCAGGTCGACCACCCGCTGCGCGCCGTAACCGCCCCGGGTGCAGATCACCCCGCGCACCTCGGGGTCGGCGAAGGCGGCGTTCAGGTCGGCGGCGCGCAGCGCGTCGTCGCCGGCCAGGTAGCCCCGCCGGGCGTACGCGTTCGGCGCCAGCACCGGGCGCAGCCCCCAACCGGTCAGCAGCTCGACACCCCGGGCCACCCGTTCGGGCCGGGTCGGGCCGGACGGCGACACGAGCATCACCGTGTCACCGGGGCGCAGGACCGGCGGGCGCAGGCATTCGTCGGTGATCACAGCGGCAGAGCCTAGTCGGCGCGGTGGGCGGCCGAGCCGTTCCGGGTCTGCCCGGCGCACCCGCTAGCCTCGACACCGTGGCGACCGCGCTGGTGATCGAGAACGACCCGACCGACGACCTCCGCCGGCTGGGGGAGTGGCTGACCGAGGGGGGCCTTGACCTGCGGGTGCTCCGTCCGCATGCCGGCGACGCGCTCCCCGCCGACCTGGCGGGGTACGTCGCGCTGGTGGTGCTCGGCGGCGAGCAGCAGGCGTACCCGCTGCCCGACGGCAGCCCCGGCGCGCCCTGGTTCCCGGCGCTGGAAGGGCTGCTGCGCAAGGCGGTCCGGTACCGGGTGCCGACCCTCGGCGTCTGCCTCGGCGGGCAGCTGCTGGCCACCGCGCACGCCGGTCTGGTCGAGCGGAGCCCGTCCGGCCCGGAGGTCGGCCCCGGCGTGGTCGGCAAGCGGGACGCCGCCGACGCCGACCCGCTGTTCCGGTACGTGCCGCTGATCCCGGACGTGCTCCAGTGGCACACCGACGAGATCACCGAGCTGCCCCGGGGCGCCACCCTGCTGGCCGCCTCGACCCGCTACCCGCACCAGGCGTTCCGCCTCGGTGACCGGGCCTGGGGGTTGCAGTTCCACATCGAGTGCGACACCGCGATGATCGCCGACTGGGCCCGCGACTCCGACCTGCTGGCCGAGCTGGGCTACGACCCGGAGCTGGTGGTGGCCGCCTGCGACCGGGTGATGGCCGACGTGGAGGAGGTCTGGCAGCCGTTCGCCGTCCGCTTCGCCGCGCTGGCCCTCGGCGAGCTGGGCGACGACCCCACCCGGCGAAGCCTGCCGCTGCTCGGGCAGTGAGATGACCAGACCGGCCAGGGGACGGCTCGCCCGGTACGGCTTCGGCACGGCGCAGTCCGACGGCGGCTCCCGCGCGGCCGACCTGCTCGGCCCGGACGGTCTCGGGCTGTGGCGGGTCGAGGAGCAGGAGCCGGTCGACGAGCGGGCCGCCGAGCTGCTGGCCGCGCTCTCCCGGGCCGCGACCCGGACCTGGCCCTGCGCCAGCTGCACCGCCTGGTCGAGTCGGAACGTCGGAGCGTCGACCGCCCGCCCTGCTGGACGCGGTGCATGCCGACCCGGGGCTGCGCCGCCGGCTGGTCGCCGTGCTCGGCGCCTCGTCGGCGCTCGGCGACCACCTGGTCGCCAACCCGGAGCAGTGGACGGTGCTGGCCACCGCCCCGGACGGGCTCGCGCCCACCGCCGACGGCCGGCTGGACC
>NZ_JAEVHN010000758.1:0-2750 GCF_016803375.1 Micromonospora sp. 4G55 | reverse complement strand
CCGGCGAGCACGCCGAGCAGGGTGCCGGCGTTCCAGGCCAGGAAGAGCAGCGTCCCGGCGAGCCAGAACGCGCGTCGGCGCCCGCCGCCGGCCGGTCGGGCCAGCGCGAACGCGGTCGCCTCGTCGGTCATCAGGTGGCTGCCGAGCAGCCGCCGCCAGCGCGGGCGGCCGAGGGCTGTCGCCCAAGGTCAGGCCGAACGGCAGGTGCCGGGCGTTGAGCAGCAGCCCGGCCAGGACCGCGGCCAGCGGGCTGCCGGCGGCCACCAGCCCGACCGCCATGAACTGCGCGCCACCGGCGTAGACGAGCACCGACATCGCGACGGTCGCCCAGGCGGGTAGGCCGGCGGCTACCGCGACCGCGCCGAAGGAGGCGCCGACGGCGATCATCGCCGCGCCGATCGCGGCGACGTCGCGGAGCATCCGGGCGTCGGGTGTTCGGTCAGCCGTACGCATGGTTCATTATGATGAACAGCCTCGACACGTTCGTCAAACCGAACAAAGAGAACGATGGAGCGAACAACGCCCGTGGACACCACTCCCCCGCTGGCCACCATCGCGGCGGCCCTGCGCCGCGAGCGCGACCGGGCCGGTCTGTCGTTGACCGAGCTGGCCCGCCGCGCCGGCATCGCCAAGTCCACCCTGTCGCAGCTCGAATCCGGGGTCGGCAATCCGAGCGTCGAGACCCTCTGGGCACTCGGCGTCGCCCTCGGCGTACCGTTCAGCCGGCTGGTCGAGCCACCCCCGGCCAGCGTCCGGGTCATCCGGGCCGGCGAGGGCCCCCGGATCCGCTCGGAGCACGCCGACTTCACCGCCACCCTGCTCGCCGCCGGCTCGGCACACGGCCGGCGTGACGTCTACGTGATGGAACTGGAGCCGGGCGCCGTCCGCGTCGCCGAGCCGCACACCCCCCGCAGCGTCGAACACATCGTGGTCGCCGCCGGCCGGATGCGGGTCGGCCCGGAGTCCGACCTGGTGGAACTCGGCCCGGGCGACTACGCGACGTTCCCGGGCGACGTCCCGCACCGGTACGAGGCGCTGGCGCCCGGCACCTTCGCGGTCCTGGTGATGGAGCACCCCTGAGCGGCGGCGGGCTCAGCCGGTGACCGGGGCCGCCCGGCTCGCCGGGGACCGGTAGAGCCGGGTCACCACCTCCTCGATGTCCGGCTCGACGATCGAGATGTCGCGGAGCGTGGCCAGGCCGGCGAGCCCGGCCACCACCTCCGCCGCGCCGGCCGACTCGCAGGCGTAGACCAGCCGGCGCCCGTCCGCCTCGACCCGTTCCAGTGGCGCGCCGGGCAGCGTCGGCGGGGTGGCCAGCGCGGTGTCCAGTTCGGCGACGACCAGCCGGCGGGAGCCGTACCGGCTGTGCAGGGCGGCGATCGAGCCGTCGTGCACCACCCGACCGTGGTCGATCACCACGAGCCGGCGGCAGAGCCGCTCGATGTCGGCCAGGTCGTGGGTGGTGAGCACCAGCGTGGTGTCGCCGGCCCGGCGCAGCTCGCCGAGGAAGTCGCGGACCGCCTGCTTGCTCACCACGTCCAGCCCGATGGTGGGCTCGTCGAGAAAGAGCACCCGCGGGCCGTGCAGCAGGGCGGCGGTCAGCTCGCCGCGCATCCGCTGCCCGAGGGAGAGCTGCCGCACCGGGGTGTCCAGGAACTCGTCGAGGTCCAGCAGCGCGCGGCAGCGGCGCAGCCGGGTCGCGTGGTCGCCGGCCGGCACCCGGTAGACGTGCCGGAGCAGGTCGAACGAGTCGCGCAGCGGCAGGTCCCACCAGAGCTGGGAGCGCTGACCGAAGACCACGCCGATCCCGAGGGCCAGCCGGGTGCGCTGGGCGACCGGACGCAGCCCGCAGACGCGTACCTGCCCGGCGGAGGGGGTCAGCACGCCGGTGAGCATCTTCAGGGTGGTGGACTTGCCCGCCCCGTTCGGGCCGATGTAGCCGAGCGTCTCGCCGCGCTCGACCCGCAGGTCCACGCCGTCGACGGCGGTGACCGTCCGCTTCTCGCGGCGCAGCCGGCCGACCTTGACCCGGACCGTGAACTCCTTGCGCAGCCCTTGCGCGTCGATCACCCAGGCTCATGATCCCGTACTCCGGTAGTGGCGGACACCGACGCGCCAGGCCGCCGCCGCGCCGGCGGCGGCGACCAGCGCGAACCGCCCGGCCGGCCTGGCCTCCGCGACCGGCGGGGCCCCGTCCAGAGTGATCTCCCCGTGCGTGACCAGCTCGCGGATCGACTGGTACGTGAAGATGTCGCTGAGTCGGAAGGACAGCCCCCGCCGGTTCGCCGCCACCTGCATCTGGATGCTGCGGATGGAGTCGCCGCCGAGGGCGAAGAAGCTGTCGGTCACGCCGACGGTGGCCACCCCGAGGACCTCGCGCCACGCCTCGACCAGGATCTCCTCGGCCCGGCCGGCAGGTGCCACCGCCGCGCTGTCGCGGGGCCGGTCGAGGCGGGCGCGGCAGCGCCGCCCGGTCGAGTTTGCCGTTGCGGGTCAGCGGCAGCGCGTCGAGGAGGACGACCGCGGCCGGGACCACCGTCCGCAGGGTCGCGGCGTCGGTTCCCGCCCCGCCCGCCAGGTACGCGACGAGCTGCGGGTCGTCGGGGTCGTCCCGGCGTAGCTGCACCGTCACGTCGCTGTCCGGCAGCAACCGCCGGACGGCCGCCTCGATCTCGCCGCACTCCACCCGGAAGCCGCGCAGCTTGACCTGGTGGTCGGTGCGGCCCAGGTATTCGAGGTTGCCGTCCGGG
>NZ_JAEVHN010000757.1:0-2753 GCF_016803375.1 Micromonospora sp. 4G55 | reverse complement strand
CTTACATTTTCATAACCAACAAAATTATAAACATTAGGATCAACTATTCCACATCCTAAAACTTCAAGCCAACCTGTATGTTTGCAAACTCTACAACCCTTTCCTTTGCAAAATACACAAGAAATATCAACTTCAGCAGAAGGTTCTGTAAATGGGAAAAACTTGGACGAAAACGAAACTTTCACATCTCCAAACATATAACGCAAAAAATCTTCCAATACACTTTTTAAATTTGCAAAGCTAACCTTTTGCCCTTTACTTCCAACCACAAGGCCTTCAACTTGATGAAACATACGGTAGTATGCGTAATATCAAAATCTCTTCTAAATACAGCACCAGGGGCTATCATCCTAATAGGAGGTTTTTGTGCAAGCATTGTCCGTATTTGCAACTGGCGAAGTTTGTGTTCTTAAAAGCCTTTTATCATCAAAATAAAAGGTATCTTGCATATCTCTTGCGGGGTGAGATTTAGGTAAATTTAACGCTTCAAAATTATGAAAGTCATCTTCTATTAAAGGCCCTTTTTCTATGCTAAAATTCAAAGCTATAAAATACTCTATGATTTTATCCATGGTGCTCATAACAGGATGCAAGGCACCTGTTGTAATACTTTCATCAAAATAGTTAAAATTTAAAGCATCTTGTTTCATTCTTTCTTCTAAAGCAAGATTTTCCAAATCTTTAAATTTGGCTAAATAAGCCTCATTAAATATTTCTTTTTGTGCATTTAATTTAGCAGCAAATTCTTTTTTCGCCTCATCTTCTAACTCTTTAAGCTTTGTAAAGCCTTCTGTTAAAATACCTTTTTTTCCAAGAACGGAAATCCTAATGGCTTCCAAATCATTTAAATTCTCACATTTTGAATCTGTTCTATAAAATTTTGCAATTTTCTTACCTTAAATAAAATATTTCAAGTTCTAATTCTATTAAAAACTATTTTAAATTCAGCATAAAAACCAAACTTTAAAGATATAATTGTATCAAACCAACAATAAAAAAGGATAAATAATGCAAGAAAAAACAATTTTTGAACTCATAGTTGAAGGTAAACTTCCATGCAATAAAGTGCTTGAAAGTGACGATTTTCTAGCATTTCATGATATTGCACCCAAAGCACCTATACATATACTTATAATCCCTAAAAAACATTTTAAAGACTTTCAAGAATTTTGATCCTGAACTTATGGCCAAAATGACAAGTTTCATACAAGAATTAGCTGTTCTTTTAGGTGTAGATAAAAGTGGATATCGCTTGGTAACAAACTGTGGAAAAAATAGTGGACAAGAAGTTTTTCATTTGCACTTTCATATGCTTGGAGGTTTTGAACTGCCTAAGGAAAAAACAAAAAAAGAAAATCCTCAAGCTTTATTTTAGTTTAAATGGTAGAAAAACTACCATTTAAACTATTTTGTCAAAGGTAGCAACATTCCCTCATATAATTTTTGATAAATTTCATCACCGCATAACTTTTTAGCTAGCTCTAAACCAAAAAGAATTGCCGTAGCTGGACCTGCTGAAGTTATTAACATTTTTATTTACAACTACAGCCTTGTTAACACGATTTCCATTAAGTCCAACTTCACAACTAGGATAGCAAGCAAACTCGCCCTCTAAAACACCTGCTTCATTTAAGACTATAGGAGAAGCACAGATTGCGGCAACAATTTTATTTTTGCTATGAAGTTGTTTAATGATATTTAAAATAACATTTGAATTCTTAAGATTCATCATACCTTCAAAGCCACCCGCCAAAGCAATGGCATCTAAATTTTCTATATCAACATCCTCTATAGAACAATCTGCTTTTATACTAATGCCATTAGCACCTTTTACTAATAACTCACTGTTTAACGAAGCTATAACAACTTCCAAATCTGGATTTAATTCTCTTGCTCGTTTTAAAACATCCGCAATTCCTATAAATTCAGCTTCCTCAAAACCTTGAGCCAATGGAATTAATACTTTTTTACTCATTTTGTTCTCCTTTTTTATATTTTTTAAATCTTTCTTCTCTTTCTTTGTTTTTTTGCATCATTTGACGATTAAAACCTATGACCAAAACAATCATTAAAACACAAAAATAACTATTAGAATGAAATCTAAAATTTCCATAAATACAACCTTATTTTTGGGAAATTCTAACACATTTTTTTTAAATCTTTAGAGAAAATTCAAAGATATTTCTATAAAATCTTTTTTTAAATAATTTCTCTGAAAAGGTTTACAAATTGAATCAGAAAAATATAAGAATTTTTGTTTTTTTTGTTATTATTATTTTATGGGGCTATTTTTCTTTCCCGATAGAAATATTAAAAATTCAAGATCCTAGTGGAGTTGCAAGCTATGGCTATACAGAAAATGCAAAAGCTTATTTAAAAAGTTATCTTATTACGCTTTTATTAACTGCTTGTGCTGTTATTATCGGAGTGATTATTGGTTTTAGCTTAGCTATTTTACGCTTCTCTAAATTTAAAACACTTAATTTTATTATAGATGAATATATAGACATTATACGAGGAACACCGGTAATTTTACAATTGATGATTTTTGCTTTTGTAATTTTTACTTTTATAGACAACCTTTATGCAGCCATTCTTGCACTAGGACTTAATAGCTCGGCTTATATAGCAGAAATTGTAAGAAGTGGCATTAATAGTGTAGATAAAGGACAAATGGAAGCTGCAAGAGCAATGGGACTTGATTACAAAACTTCAATGAAAGAAATTATTCTTCCTCAGGCTACTAAAAACAT
>NZ_JAEVHN010000756.1:0-2756 GCF_016803375.1 Micromonospora sp. 4G55 | reverse complement strand
CCTTGGGGAACGACGCCCGAACCATCCGCGCGGTCAACTCCGGCACCCCACGGTCATCCCACGCTTCCAGCGACACCTCTCGACCCTTCCCACCCGACGAATCCGACAATCATGCCAACAGGTGAATCCGAGTGGTTTGGCTATTCCCCAACGGAGTCCTGAAGGGCGCAGCACTGGCCCGCACCTCGGTAGCGCTCCGCCTGCTTGCCGGTGGTCAGCCGCTGGCCGGCGTACTCGACCAGGCAGTCGGCCTTCTTCTCCTCGTCGGTCAGCTGGTCGGCCGGCTTGAAGCTGATGTGCTGCGCGCCGAGCTGCTCGCGGACGTAGTCGTTGGCGAAGTTCGCGTTCGAGGTGAGGACGATGCCGGCGATGAGCAGCAGGACGGCGAGGCCCAGTCCGCCGATGCTGAACAGCAGGTCCAGGGTGCGCCGCTTCATGTCGTATCTCCCGGTGGGGGTGGGGGCGTCGTTGGTGTCGGCTCCCATCGTGTGGCCGCTCGGGGGGTCCCGGTCAGGGCCGAACCCCCTGTCCCTTCCGGGACCTTCGACTCCCGTCGTCGGGGGCCGTCCGGCCGGGCCGACCGGTCAGACCGGGGCGGAGACCGGGTGCAGGTCGGCCAGGTGGCCGGGCCGGCCGTAGCGGTAGCCCTGCCCGTGCACGCAGCCGATCGCGGTGACCGCCGCGTGCTGCCCCTCGGTCTCCACCCCCTCGGCCACCACCGCCAGGTCGAACGCGCCGGCCAGCCGGGTCACCATCTCCACGGTCGCGTACGCCCGGGTGTCGGTGTCGAGCCGCGAGACGAACGACCGGTCGATCTTCAGCTCGGTGGCCGGGATGCGGTGCAGGTAGCTCAGCGACGAGTAGCCGGTGCCGAAGTCGTCGATGGCGATCCGGATGCCCAGCTCGCGCAGCTGGCCCAGCCGCTCCAGCACGGCCTCGCTGCCGTCGATCAGCGCCGACTCGGTCAGCTCCAGGGTCAGCGCGCGGGGGGCCAGCCCGGCGCTGGCGGTGGCCGCGGTGACGGTGGCGATCAGGTCCGGCCGGCGCAGGTGCGCGGCGGCGATGTTCACCGCCACGGTGGCCTCCGGCGCCCGTTCCCGCCAGGTCGCGGCGGCCCGGCAGGCCTCGTGGATCACCCAGCGGTCGATCGGCACGATCAGGCCGGTCTCCTCGGCCAGCGGCAGGAACGCGGCCGGCCCGAGCAGCCCCAGCCGGGGATGCCGCCAGCGGACCAGTGCCTCCGCGCTGCGGACCGCGCCGGTGGCCAGGTCGACGATCGGCTGGTAGTCGAGGTGCAGCTGCTGCTCGTCGACGCCCGGCGCAGGTCGGCGATCAGCTCCGCCCGGGTCACCGCCGACTCGCGCAGCCCCGGCGTGCAGGTCCGGTACGCGGACTTCCCGGCGGCCTTGGCCGCGTACATCGCGATGTCGGCGTCGCGCAGCAGGTCGGTGTGGGAGGCGTGCTGCGGGCCGTACTCGGCGATGCCGATGCTGGCCGACGGGTGGATGCCGACGTCCTCCTCGCCCGCGGAGGGTTGCAGGGCGGCGAGCAGCCGCTCGGCGAGCCGTTCCGGCGCGACCTGGCCGCCCCCGTCGACCAGCACGGCGAACTCGTCCCCGCCGAGCCGCGCGATGGTGCCGTCGTCGCCGACCGCGTCCCGCATCCGGTCGGCGATGCTGGTCAGCAGGGTGTCCCCGGTGGCGTGCCCGAACCGGTCGTTGACCTGCTTGAACCCGTCCAGGTCCAGCAGCAGGACGGCGACCGGCGGCCCGTCGCGCAGCGCCCGGCGCAGCCGCCGGTTGAACATCAACCGGTTGGGCAGGCCGGTGAGCTGGTCGGCGTAGGCGAGCCGGCGCAGCCGCGCCACCAGGCGGAGGTTCTCGTTGGCGGCCAGCCCCTGCCGCAGCGCCAGGGCGCCGAGCAGCGCCATCATGCCGATGAAGATCAGGTGCGGGGTCTGCCCGGTGGGGTGCCGGGCGAGCACCACCGCGATGATCGCCCCGCCCACCGGCAGGTACGGCAGGGCGACCCGCCACCAGGGCGGCAACGGCGACTCGACGCCCTCGTCGCCGCCCTCGCCGGCCGGCGGCGGCGGGTACGTGGTGGCCACGCCGATCAGCAGGTAGCTCAGCGGCCAGCAGACGTCGATCACGTGCCCGGGGGCGTACGTGCCGTGCGCGACGAGCGAGACGTAGACCGCGTCGGCGCCGGCCCGGGTGGCCAGGCTCGCGCCGATCAGGGTCAGCGGCCGCCAGATCGGGCGGGCCGGGCCGGCCACCGCCACCAGGATGGTCAGCTGCATCAGGTCCAGCATCGGATAGAGCAGGCCGAAGGTGCGCAACGGATCGGCCAGGTCGGCGTCGGCGATGTCCTGAAACACCACCACCCAGCCGATCGGGATCAGGGCCAGCGCGACGATCACCCCGTCGAGCAGGGTGCGGGCCCGGCCCACCCCGCTGCGCGGGGCGGCGAGCGAGCAGAGCAGGGCCGCGGTGCCGGTGAGGATGCCGGCGGTGAAGATGGCACCGATCAGCGGGGTGTGCGGCAGTGTCTCGCCGCCGAGGCGCTCGACGGTCCACAACGTACGGCCGGCCGCGGCGAGGGCCATGGTGACCGCCAGCATCGTCCAGAACCGGCGCAGCGTCGCGGGATGCCGGCGGGCCGCGCCGACGCAGGCGAGGGTCGACCACCCGGCCACCGTGATCGCGCCGACGTCGCCGGCCAGCGCGGCGCCGGGCAGCGCGGCGGCCAGCCAG
>NZ_JAEVHN010000755.1:0-2757 GCF_016803375.1 Micromonospora sp. 4G55 | reverse complement strand
CCGGCCGGCGCCGGGGCTGGCCGCGCTGGGCGACGACCGTGGTGACGGCCACCGCCGCCGCCGTGCTCGGCGTGGTCGGCACCCTCGCCGTGCTGGACGCCACCGACCGGGAGCCGGATCGGGCACCGCAGCAGGCCGTCCTGGCCAGCGCGCCGCTGTCCGCGTACGGGAGGACGCCGAAGGACGCCAACGGCGACGCCCGGATCTTCACCGACGGCCGACTGCACCTGCACGTCGCGAATCTCCCGGACGTTCCGGGGTATTACGAGGTCTGGCTGATCAACCCGACCAGCATGGAGATGTTCTCGATCGGTGTGCTGCGCGATCCGTCGGGGGATGCGCTGCTCCCGTTACCACCAAATGTCGATCTTCAGGCATACTCGGTTGTCGACGTCTCCGCCGAGCAGTACGACAACAAGCCCGCCCACTCCGGCGACAGTTTGCTGAGGGGCACCCTGACGGGCTGATCGGCGGGCCGGCTCAGCTCCCCGGCCCGCCGATCAGCTCCCTTTTCCCACCGCGACGGGAACGGGAACAGATACAGAGAAAGAGTGGCCATCCTTCGCGGAATGGCCACTCTTTCTCTGTATCTGCGTCGCGTCGGGGCGCCGGCCGGCGGCGCCCCGAGCGGGCGTCACTTGCGCTTGCGGATCTCCTCGGCGGCCTGGGGGACGACCTTGAAGAGGTCGCCGACCACGCCGAAGTCGGCCAGCTCGAAGATCGGGGCCTCGCCGTCCTTGTTCACGGCGACGATCGTCTTCGAGGTCTGCATGCCGGCCCGGTGCTGAATCGCGCCGGAGATGCCCAGCGCAACGTAGAGCTGCGGGGAGACGGTCTTGCCGGTCTGACCCACCTGGAACTGGTGCGGGTAGAAGCCGGAGTCGACCGCCGCGCGGGACGCGCCGACGGCGCCGCCGAGCAGGTCGGCCAGCTCCTCGACCAGCTTGAAGTTGTCGGCGTTGCCGACACCACGACCACCGGAGACCACGATGCCGGCCTCGGTCAGCTCGGGGCGGGAGCCCTTCTGCTCGGCGACCCGGTCGACGACCTTGGCCAGCTTGTCGGTGTCGGTGACCGCCACCGTGAGCTGCTCGACGGCCGGGGTGGCCGGCGCCGGGGTCGGGTTGACCGAGTTCGGCCGGACGGTGACCAGCGGCAGACCCTTGGTGACCTTGGACTTGACGATGGTGGAGCCGGCGAAGGCGACCTGGGTCGCGGTGCCGTCGGCGGCCAGGCCGACCACGTCGGTCAGGATGCCGTTGTCGAGCTTGACGGCGAGGCGGGCGGCGATCTCCTTGCCCTCCTGCGCGGAGGCGAGCAGCACGGCGGCCGGCTGCACCCGCTTGACCAGCTCGGCCAGCACGGTGGCCTTCGGGGCCACCAGGTAGCCGTCGATCTCCTCGCTCTCGGCGGCGTAGATCTTCTCCGCGCCGTACTCGCCCAGCTTGGCGCTCAGCGCCTCGGCGGCGCCGGCGCCACCGAGCACCACCGCGCTCGGGGTGCCCAGCTCGCGGGCGAGGGTGAGCATCTCCAGGGTGACCTTCTTGACGCCGAATTCCCGGGTGGCTTCGACGACGACGAGAACCTCAGACATGTCCAGACCTCTCACACGAACTTCTCGGTGGCGAGGAACTCGACCAGCTTGACGCCGCCCTCGCCCTCGTCGGTGATCTTGGCGCCGCCGGAACGCGGCGGGCGCTTGGTGTGCTCCAGCACGGCGCTGGTCGCGCCGTCGAAGCCCACCTCGGTCGGGGCGACGCCGAGGTCACCCAGGGAGAGCGTCTGCACCGGCTTCTTCTTGGCGGCCATGATGCCCTTGAAGGACGGGTAGCGCGGCTCGTTGATGGTGTCCCAGACGGAGACCACGGCCGGGGTCGAGGCGGTGATGACCTCGTAGCCCTCCTCGGTCTGCCGCTCGACGGTCAGCGTGGCGCCGTCGACGGTGAGCTTGCGGGCGCCGGTCAGCGCCGCGACGCCCAGCCGCTCGGCGATCATGTGCGGCATGACCTGGACCCGGCCGTCGGTGGACTCGGCACCGCAGATGACCAGGTCGGCGTTGAGCTGACCGAGGGCGGCGGCGAGCACCTTCGAGGTGGCCACGGCGCAGGACCCGTGCAGGGCGTCGTCCACCACGTGCACGGCCTTGTCCGGGCCCATGGAGAGCGCCTTGCGGATCGACTCGGTCGCCCGGTCCGGACCCATGGTCAGGATGGTGACCTCGCCGCCGTGCGCCTCCTTGATCTTCAACGCCTCTTCGATGGCGTACTCGTCCATCTCGTTGATGACGTTGCTCGCCGAACCGCGGTCGACGGTGTTGTCGTCAGGACGCAGGTTGCGGTCCGCGCCCGAATCGGGCACCTGCTTGACGAGTACGACGATGTTCATCGCGTTTCGACGACCCTCCTGTTGGTGTGGCGATCGCTCGCCCGGTCACGGGCGCAGCCTCGCGCGTCCGTTGACGCCCGGTCAACCGCGGGCGCTTGTGCAGTTGCCCACGGCGCAATGTTACCTGCCAGTAGCTTCGGCTTCCTGGGCACTCAGAGTGACACAGCTCACCGGAGCCGCGCGCCCGGCTAGACTCACAAACCGGGAGGTGTCGTGACATGTCGGGACGGGATGCGGGACGTCCGGTCGGCGCGGCGACCGGCGGCGACCGCGCACCGGAGCGCTGCGGCCGGCCGGCGGCGCCGGAGGCGTACCGGTGCGCGTGCGGCCGGGTCCGCGACCTCTGCGTCCGCGACACCGTGCACACCGTCT
>NZ_JAEVHN010000754.1:0-2760 GCF_016803375.1 Micromonospora sp. 4G55 | reverse complement strand
CGGTCGACCCCGGGGTACGCGAGCCGGGAAGCCCAGACCGCCTCATCCTCCGATCGCACGGCCCGGTTCGCGGTGATGACGATGTGCCGTGCCTCGTCCCGGTAGCGCCACCGCCACAGTTCGCCCTCCGACCACATCTCGATTCGCTCCCCCGGCCTGTCCCTGGCGGGGATGTCGGAGGCACCGGAGGGACCCTCGCCGTCGGATCCAGGGCCCGCTCGCCGCGCCGCTCGCCTCAGGTCGGCGTGGGTGAGATCGCCGATGCCGGCGGCGTCGCCGCGGCGCAGCGCCCGCGCGACCAGGAAGGCGAGCAGCCCGGCGAGGAGCGGCAGGACGAGTCATCCTCCGATCGCACGGCCCGGTTCGCGGTGATGACGATGTGCCGTGCCTCGTCCCGGTAGCGCCACCGCCACAGTTCGCCCTCCGACCACATCTCGATTCGCTCCCCCGGCCTGTCCCTGGCGGGGATGTCGGAGGCACCGGAGGGACCCTCGCCGTCGGATCCAGGGCCCGCTCGCCGCGCCGCTCGCCTCAGGTCGGCGTGGGTGAGATCGCCGATGCCGGCGGCGTCGCCGCGGCGCAGCGCCCGCGCGACCAGGAAGGCGAGCAGCCCGGCGAGGAGCGGCAGGACGAGCACCAGCACCCGGAACACGTACAGCAGGTCGTAGACGGGCACCCGCAGCAGCCGGGCGAGGATGTCGTCCCCCGCGGCGACCGTCAGCGCCGCGTAGAAGGTCAGCGCGCCGACGCCGACGCCCAGCCGGACCGGGTGGTCGCGGGGCCGGTCGAGCAGGTGGTGCTGCCGGCGGTCCTTCGTGCGCAGCCGCTCGACGAACGGCCAGGCGTAGAGGGCGAGGAAGGTCAGCCCGCCGAGCACGACGCCGGGAAAGAACGGCGCCGGCACCAGATGCCCGGCGATACGGAACTCCAGGGGTGGGAACAGCCGCAGGGCGCCGTCGCCCCACGCGACGTACCAGTCGGGCTGAGCCGGAGAGGTGGACTGGTCCGGTGCGAACGGGCCGTAGATCCAGACCGGGTTGATCTGAACCAGGCCGCCGAGGGCGAAGAGCACCGCCAGCACCCAGGCGAACAGGGCGAGCGAGCGCAGCGTGTAGCTCGGCCAGAGCCGCGACCCGACGGCGTTGTGCTCGGTCCGTCCCGGGCCGGGGAACTGCGTGTGCCGCTGCCGCACCAGGATCGCCAGGTGCAGCGACACGAGCGCGACGAGGACGGCGGGCACCAGCAGTACGTGGCTGACGAACATCCGCGGGATCATCAGGTCGGAGGGGAACTCCCCGCCCAGGGCCAGGGCGGCCAGCCAGGCCCCGACCAGGGGAACCGACTCCACCACCGAGGTGATGATCCGCAGGCCCAGCCCGGAGACCAGGTCGTCCGGCAGGGAGTAGCCGGTGAAGCCGTTGGCGAGGGCGAGCGACAGCATGGTCACGCCGATCAGCCAGTTGAGCTCACGGGGTTTGCGGAACGCCCCGGTGAAGAAGATCCGGGCCAGGTGCAGCACGATCGCCGCGACGAAGACCAGCGCGGCCCAGTGGTGGGTCTGCCGGATGAGCAGACCGGCCCGGACATCCCAACTGAGCCGCACCGTCGAGGCGTACGCGGCGGAGGTGGTGGCGCCGTCCAGCGGGGCGTAGTCGCCGTGGTAGACCCGGTGGGCGGAGCTGGCGTCGAAGAAGAAGGTGAGGTAGACGCCGGTGAGGATCAGCGCGACGAACGAGTAGAGCGCGATCTCGCCGAGCATGAACGACCAGTGGTCGGGGAAGACCTTCGCCAGCGCTCGGCGGGTGATGGGAGAGAGCCGCAGCCGGTCGTCGAGCGCTCTGGCCAACCGGTCGGTGATCACGGCCAGTTCCAGAAGCCGGCGCCGGGTGGGGCGGTGAAATCACCGGTCGCGCGGAGGAAGCCGTCCGGGCCGACCTCGATCGGCAGACCGGGCAGCGCCCGCGCAGCCGGGCCGGCGACCGGCTTGGCGTCCGCCAGCAGGTCGAACGACGACTGGTGGCAGGGACAGAGCACCCCTCCGGTGCCCTTGAGGTAGACCCGGACCGGACAGCCGGCGTGCGTGCAGAGCAGCGAGTAGACCACCAGACCGTCGAGATGCCCGCCGGAGGGCGGCCGGGAGAAGCGCGCCGGGTCGAGGCGGACCGCGAAGGCGGGTCCGTCCCCGGCGTCGAGGTGGCCCTCCGGGAAGATGCCGACCACGGTGTCGGCGGGCACGTCCTGCGGCCGCAACGGTCGTCCGGCGGCGTCGACCAGCCGCACGCCCGGCGCCCACGGAGTGTCCCTGAGGTCCTGGACCGGGCCCGCCCGGTCGAACGGCAGCAGGGAGCGCAGCGGGAACAGCGCGGCGGCGCCGAGCGCGGTCAGCGCCAGCCCGAGCGCGGCGAGCAGGCCCCGCCGCCGCACCGGGCTGTCCGGCGCGGTGAGCTCCCCGGCAGTCATCGCCTGCTCCGCCGGGGGTGGGGCGAAGCCCTCGTGCTCCTCGACGTAGCCGCCGACCGGCACGAGCCGCCGCCCCCAGACGGCGAGGCCCACGGCCAGTCCGGCGAAGGCCACCGCGAGGCAGACCCCCTCCCAGCGGGTGTTGCCGCCCAGCCCGTACGTCACCGCGAACCCCACCGCCCCGGCCGCGCTGGCGAGGAACGCGGCAACGACCCGGCGGCTCGCCGCCCGCTCGCTCGTAGACGGACGCCGACCGCTCACTCCGCCGCCCTCCTGCCCAACCACCGGGCGGCGGCCACC
>NZ_JAEVHN010000753.1:0-2776 GCF_016803375.1 Micromonospora sp. 4G55 | reverse complement strand
GGTACGCCTGGTTGGCGTTACGCAGACGCGTGAGCATGTCTGCGATCGGGTCGGTCATCGTCATGGAATTCGTCAGCCTTTCTCGCCGGGGTTCCCGGGCGTTCCGCCCCGGCCTACGGCGAAGAGCAATAGCTATTACCAGGAAGCCTTGGACACGCCGGGCAGCTCACCGCGGTGGGCCATCTCCCGGATGCACACCCGGCAGAGACCGAACTTGCGGTAGACCGCCTTCGGACGCCCGCACCGCTGGCAGCGGGTGTACGCGCGAACCGAGAACTTCGGCTTCGCGGCCGCCTTGATGATCAGCGCCTTCTTGGCCATTCGCTCAGTTCTCCTTGAACGGGAAGCCCAGGAGCTTGAGCAGCGCCCGGCCCTCGTCGTCGGTCGTGGCGGTCGTGACCACCGTGATGTCCATGCCCCGCTGGCGATCGATCTTGTCCTGGTCGATCTCGTGGAACACCGACTGCTCGGTCAGACCGAACGTGTAGTTGCCGTGCCCGTCGAGCTTGCGCCCGTCGAGACCGCGGAAGTCGCGGATACGCGGCAGGGCGATCGACAGCAGCCGGTCCAGGAACTCCCACATCCGGTCGCCGCGCAGGGTCACCTTCGCGCCGATCGGCATGCCCTCACGCAGCTTGAACTGCGCGATGGACTTGGTCGCCCGCCGCACCTGCGGCTTCTGGCCGGTGATCGTGGCGAGGTCGCGGACCGCGCCGTCGATCAGCTTGGCGTCGCGAGCAGCCTCGCCGACACCCATGTTGACGACGATCTTGACCAGCCGCGGAACCTGCATGGGGTTCGCGTAGCTGTGCTGCTCCTGCAGCTGCGCCACGATCTCGTTACGGTACCGCTCCTTGAGGCGCGGCATGGTCTTGGTTTCGGTAGCCGTGGTCATCACAGGTCCTTACCGGTGCTACGCGCGATGCGGACCTTCTGGCCGTTGTCGTCGATCCGGTACCCGACGCGGGTCGGGTTCCCGTCGGAGTCCAGGACCTGCACGTTGGAGACGTGGATCGGGGCCTCCTGGGTGACGATGCCACCGGTCTTGGCGCCACGCTGGGTGGTGCTGATGCGGGTGTGCTTCTTGACCCGGTTCACGCCCTCGACCAGGACCTTGTCCTGCCGCGGGTAGGCCGCGATGACCTTGCCCTTGGCACCCTTGTCCTTGCCGGCGATGACGACGACCGTGTCGCCCTTCTTGACCTTCACGGTCACAACACCTCCGGCGCGAGAGAGATGATCTTCATGAACCGCTTGTCCCGCAGCTCCCGGCCCACCGGGCCGAAGATACGGGTACCGCGCGGGTCCCCGCCGTCCTTGATGATGACGGCGGCGTTCTCGTCGAAGCGGATGTACGAGCCGTCCGGCCGCCGCTTCTCCTTGGCGGTGCGGACGACGACGGCCTTGACGACGTCGCCCTTCTTCACACCAGCACCCGGGATCGCGTCCTTGACGGTGGCCACGATGACGTCGCCGATGCTCGCGTAGCGCCGACCGGAGCCACCGAGAACCCGGATGCACAGGATCTCCCGGGCACCCGTGTTGTCGGCGACGCGCAGTCGCGACTCCTGCTGAATCACGTCTATCTCCTATGTCTGCCGGTTCTCCGGCGCCCGGAGGCGGCCGGAGCCTGGCGGAACCTGCGCCCGACCGATACCGGCCGAGCTCGAGCCTTCGCTACTTGGCCTTCTCGAGGATCTCCACGAGCCGCCAGCGCTTGGTGGCGGAGAGCGGCCGGGTCTCCATGATCAGGACCCGGTCGCCGATACCGGCCGAGTTCTGCTCGTCGTGCACCTTCAGCTTGCTGGTCCGGCGCATGATCTTGCCGTACAGCGCGTGCTTGACCCGGTCCTCGACCTCGACCACGACGGTCTTTTCCATCTTGTCGCTGACGACGAGGCCCTCACGCACCTTGCGGCGGGCCCGCGCAGCGGCGGTGGTGTTCTCGCTCATGATGCAGTCACCTCAGTCGGCGCGGCCGAGAGACCCAGCTCGCGCTCACGCATGATCGTGTAGATCCGGGCGATCTCCCGACGGATGACCTGCAGCCGCCGGTTGTTGTCCAGCTGCCCGGTTGCGGCCTGCACGCGGAGGTTGAACAGCTCCGCCTTGGCCTCACGCAGCTTCGTGACCAGCTCCTCCTCGGAGAGCTCACGCAGCTCGGAAGGCTTGACGCCCGCTGCCATCAGGATTCACCCACTTCGCGCGTAACAATGCGGCACTTCATCGGGAGCTTGTGGATCGCGCGACGCATCGCCTCTCGCGCAATCTGCTCGTTGGGGAAGGACATCTCGAAGAGAACCCGCCCCGGCTTGACGTTCGCGACCCACCACTCGGGCGAGCCCTTACCGGAACCCATGCGGGTTTCCGCCGGCTTCTTGGTGAGGGCCTGGTCCGGGAAGATCGTGATCCAGACCTTGCCACCACGCTTGATGTGGCGGGTCATCGCGATACGGGCCGACTCGATCTGGCGGTTGGTCACGTACGCCGGCTCGAGAGCCTGGATCCCGAACTCGCCGAACACCACCCGGTTACCACCCTTGGACGCGCCGTGGCGGTCCGGGTGGTGCGGCTTGCGGAAGCCCTTCGGGGGCTTGCGCGGCATCAGCATCTGTCAGCCCTCCTGCTGCGTTTCTGCCGGAGCAGCCGCGGCCGAGGCGACAGCAGCACTGTCGATCGGCTCGCCACTCGGCGTCTCGGCCTGCTGAGCGATGGTGGTCGCAGCAGCCCGGCCGGCCTCGGTGCCGCCGGCGGTCGTGCCGGACGAACCCGACCG
>NZ_JAEVHN010000752.1:0-2779 GCF_016803375.1 Micromonospora sp. 4G55 | reverse complement strand
GTGCCGCGCCGGGCCGTCGTACCGGTGTGGCGCCGGCCCTGGGTGGTGCTCGGCGGCGACACCTTCGCCGGGGACGTGCTGCGCCGGCTCGGCGTGGCGAACCTCTACGCCGACGACGCCGAGCGGTACCCGCGCCCGGACCTCGACGCGCTGCGCGCCCGGGAACCCGACCTGGTCGTGCTCCCCGACGAGCCGTACGCGTTCACCTCCGCCGACGGCCCGGAGGCGTTCCCCGGCACGCCCTGCGCGCTGGTCTCCGGCCGCCACCTCACCTGGTACGGCCCGTCGCTGGCGGAGGCGCCCGAGCTGCTGGCCGCCCAGCTCGCCGACCCGGTGACCCACCGGGCCTAGACCCGGGGTGCGGCCCCGGGTCCAGGCCGCGAATCAGGCGACCGGGGTGACCCGGCCCGGGGGCAGCTCGACCAGGACGGTGTCGTCCACGTCGTACCCGATGGTGTCGACCACCCGGACCACGCCGCTGACCTGCCCGGCGAGCCGGACCGCGAGGTCGGCGGCGCTGCGCCGGTCCAGCCGGCCGTCCAGGGTCACCGCACCGTCGCGGACCCGCACGGTGACCAGCCCGTCCCGCACGGCGAGCACCCGCCGCAGCACCTCCTGCACCACGTCGGCGCGGATCTCCGCGTCGCTGCGCAGGTGCACCCGGAGCAGGTCGCCGCGGGTCACGATGGCGACCAGCCGGCCGAGGTCGTCGAGCACGGGCAGCCGCTTGACCACCTCCCGGTCCATCAGCCGGGCCGCGGCCGGCAACGGTGACTCCGGGTACGTGGTGACCGCCGGGGCGGTCATCAGCTGGATCTTCCTCTGGGCGTTCCTGGACAAGGCCTTCGGCCTCGGCCACGAGACCGAGGCGAAGAACGCCTGGATCAACGGCGGCAGCCCGACCAAGGGGTTCCTCACCTTCGGCGCGGCCGGCCCGTTCATGGGCATCTACCAGGACATCGCCGGCGCGACCTGGGCCGACTGGCTGTTCATGGCCGGTCTCGCCGGGATCGGCGTGGCGCTGCTGCTCGGCATCGGGATGCGACTCGCCGCCACGACCGGCGCGCTGCTGATGGTGCTCATGTGGACCGCCGTCCTGCCCCCCGAGAACAACCTCTTCATGGACGACCACCTGATCTACGCCGCGGTGCTCGCCGGTCTGGCCCTGGTGGGCGCGGGCAACACCCTTGGCCTCGGTGGGGTCTGGGCGAACCTCCCCGTCGTCCGGAAGTACGGCTGGCTGAAGTGACCGCACCGGCCCGCAGGGGGCGCCACCGACCGGTGCGCCCCCTGCGGCGTGTCCGGGTCCGCGACGGCGCGCCCGGCGCGTCGTCGTCGGGACTGCCGGGGATCGGTGAGTCACGATCCGGCAGGATCGGAACCGACCGGACGATCGAGCCAGAACGGCAGGAGATCAGCAGATGAACATGCCCCAGGCAGGCAAGCCCGAGATCGGCCCGATCGAGGGCGCGCCCCCGGCCGACCTCGTCATCGAGGACATCACCGTGGGCGACGGCCCGGAGGCCCAGCCCGGCCAGCTCGCCAACGTCCACTACGTCGGGGTGTCCCACTCCACCGGGCGCGAGTTCGACGCGTCCTGGAACCGGGGCGAGGCGTTCGAGTTCCCGCTCGGCGGCGGCCAGGTCATCGCCGGCTGGGACCAGGGCGTGGTCGGCATGAAGGTCGGCGGCCGGCGCCGGCTGACCATCCCGCCGCACCTGGGCTACGGCAGCCGTGGCGCCGGCGGCGTCATCAAGCCGAACGAGACGCTGGTCTTCGTCGTCGACCTGCTCGGCGTCCGCTGACCGGAGGCGGGGTCGTCGCGCCGTGCCGGCGGCCCGCGCCATCGGGGTGCACGGGTCGGTGCCGTGTTGGCGGCCCCGCGCCATCGGGGTGCAGCGGTCGGCGCCGTGTTGGCGGCCCCGCGCCATCCGATGCAGGGTCGGCGCCGTGGCGGCGGCGCCGCGCCATCGGGTGCGGGGTCGGTGCCGTGACCGGCGGGGTCGCGCCTCAGGCGCAGGCGACCAGCTCGCCGCGGGGGCAGGGCGGTGCGGGGGAGGCTCTGCACGACGGGAACGACCCGGTGCAGGCCGGTGGCCCGCAGCACCCGGGCGACCACCGGATCCGGGTCGGCCAGCACGAGCTCGCCACCCCGGGCCCGCACCCGCAGGTGCGCGGCGACCAGCGCGCGGACCCCGGCGGCGGAGAGCAGCCGGACACCGGAGAGGTCGACCCGCAGCACCGGCCGCGCCGGCGCGGCCCACAGCGCGGCACGCAGCACACCGACCGAGGCGACGTCGACCTCGCCGACCACTCGCACCCCGACCACGTCGTCACCCACGCTGAGCTGCACGTGGAGCCGGTCACCCCGCTGTCCCATACGGACGAATCTAGCCCCGGCCACCGACATTTCCGCCGTCCGAAGGACCGAATCCGGGTACGCCCAGGGTCGCCCCCGGGGGAGTCCCCGATCCGTCTCAGGGACGATGCGCCGCCGGCGCGACACGCCCGGCGAGGGGACGGGACCGGGATCGGCGGGTGACAATGACCCGATGGTCGTCCCGCGCCAGCGCCCCCGCCCGCCCCGCCTGATCCGGCCCGTCCGCGAGCCGGCCACCGTCCCGCCCCCGCTGACCGGGGTGTGGGCGGCCACCGACCGGCGGCTCGACACGGTCGAGCTGCTGCCCCTGCCGCCCGGCGCGCACGGGCCGGAGGGACGTGCTGGTGGACCCGGACGGGCGGGTGGTCAGCGGCGACGAGGAGGCCGGCTCTGGTGGTG
>NZ_JAEVHN010000751.1:0-2782 GCF_016803375.1 Micromonospora sp. 4G55 | reverse complement strand
GTCTCCCCGGCCTTCGGCGGCGCGCCGGAGGGGACTCCGGTCTCCGAGACCGCGCCCGGGCCGACCCTGGCTCGCCCTGCCGTCGCCGAGCCCACCCCGCCGGGTGCGGCGGCCCCGTCGTCCGGCGGCGGTACCGGCAGCGTCACTCCGGCTCAGGCGGCCGAGGCGTTCCAGCCCGCCAACTCGGTCGAGGAGGATCTGCTGGACGCGGCCGGCTCCGGCAGCACCGACACCTTCCTCTCCACACTGCTCCTGGCCCGGGTGCTCCTGCCGGTGGCACCGGACTCGGCGCCCGGCAGCCGTCCCGGTGATCCCGGTTTCGTGTGGCGTACGGAGGAACTCGACGGCGAGACGTACGTGGTGGTGCACACCTCGCCGGAGCGGCTGGCCGACCACTGCCCGGAGCCGGTGGAGACCGTCGAGGTCCGGTTCGTGCAGCTGATCCGGCGCTGGCCGGACGAGGTGTGGTCCTTCGCGGTCAACCCCGGCAGCCCGATCGGGGCGAAACTGCCCGGCGAGCAGATCGTCGGGCTGGCCAACTGGGCGGCCGAGGTGGGGCTCGGTGACGAGGCCGAGACCGAGCCGGAGAAGGTCGCGGTCGAGGAACCGGCCGAGCGGCCCCGGTACGCCCCGCAGATCGCCGACCCGACCCGGCCGGTGACCATGCAGAAGGCGGTGGCCCCGAGCCAGCTCGCCTACTACCTGGAGCGCGGGTACGACCGGGTCTCCGGTTTCGTGCACCGGGCCAACGAACTCGCGCACCTCAACACCCCGGCGCAGTTGCACGACGCGCTCGGTCTCGGCTACCCGGACTCGCCGTTCGCGCGCGACGCCGATCGGATCTACGTGCTGCGCTGGCCCGCGTACCGGCCGAGTCTCTACCGGATCCCGTACGGCGGGCAGAACGAGGCCGCCATGCGGGCGATGGAGGGCTGGGTCATCGAGCGCCCGCCGTTCCGGGGCAACGGCTTCGCCCCGGGCGACAGCACCGAGGTGGTGGCCGAGTTCAAGGTGGACAGCGCCCGGCTGCCGCACGGCGCGCAGCTGTGGCGGATCGGCGCGGACGGCACCGAGCGGGTGGTCGCCCTGCTCGACACCGACGCGCTGCTCTGGCGACAGGTGGGTGAGCCGTGAGGCGCGACGGTTACGTGGCCCGGTGGCGCGGGCGGGAGTACCAGGCCAGCCCGGACGGCGACGACGTCCGCATCTACCAGCCCGAACCGGGGGACGGCTTCGAGGAGGTACGCCCCGGTCGGCACGTCCGGGTGGTCCCGGCCGGCGAGGTCGAGGACCTGGCGTACGTGCGCACCACCTGCACCTGGCAGGGGCAGCCGTTCGTGGTGCTCGGCGAGCACGACGGCTGGCTGCGGGTGGAGTACACCGGCGGGCGCTGGCCGGTGGCGCAGGTGATGGGCCTGGAGGTCTTCGACTTCGGGGTCTACCAGGGTTGGGCGCCCGCCAACGAGGTGGCCGACCTGCGCGAGCAGCGGATCTGATCCGCCGCCCGCGCGGTCACGACTTCGACCAGCGGAGGATCTCGCCGAGCACCGTCTCCGGGGCCTCGACGTGCGGGAAGTGCCCGACCCCGTCGAGCAGCCGCCACTCGTATTCGGCGGTGACGTACCGGCCGGAGCCCTGGGCGGTACGCGGCAACGAGGCGGTGTCCAGCGCCCCGTGCAATTGCAGGGTCGGGGTCACCAGCGGCTTCTGCATCAGCCGGACGAACCGGTAGCCGTGCAGCCGCAGCACCGACCGGAACGCCCAGCGGTAGCCCTCCAGCGCGCAGAACGCGGCCTGCGGGATCTGGATCGCCTCCCGGCAGCACCGCGCGTACGCGTCGAACTCCGGCCCCCGGGTCCACTGCGGGCCGCCCCAGCGGCGCAGCATCTCCTCGACGGCGGCCCCGCCGTCCCGGGTCAGCAGGTGCTCGTAGCGGGGCAGCTGGAACTTCAGGGTGGGCGTGGAGGCGGCGAACTGGCCGCGCGGGTCGGCGAAGATGGCGGCCCGCAGGCGCAGCGGGTGCGGCGCGCCGAGCACCACCAGCCGGCGGACGAGCGTGGGGTGGAACGAGGCCGCCGTCCAGCCGATCAGGCCGCCCGCGCCGGTGCCGACCACGGTCGCGGAGCGTTCGCCCAGCGCCCGGATCAGTCCGGCGACGTCGGCGGCGAGGGTGTAGCCGTCGTACCCCCGGGGTGGCTTGTCGCTGGCGCCGTAGCCGCGCAGGTCGACGGCGACCGCCCGGAAGCCGGCGTCGGCGACCGCCGGCAGCACCTGGTGCCAGGCCCACCAGTACTCGGGAAAGCCGTGCAGGAACAGCACCATCGGGCGCGCGGCCTCGACGACGTGGAACCGGCTGCCGTTCGCGCCGACGAACCGGTGCGTCCACGGCCCCTCGGTCAGGACGCAGGACTCGTCGACGGGTCCGCCACGCTGCTCGGTCATGTGCCACAGCCTAGGACCCGGCGCCACGGGCACCGCCCGGCCTGTCGGCGGACGGGTCGCGGCCGGCGGGTCAGCCGCCCGGCTCACCGGGGGGCTCGGGGCGGCCGGCGGGTCAGCCGGTGACGATCCGCATCGGGATGCCGGGCCCGCAGTCGACCGGGTCGGTGCGCGGCGTGACGCGCAGCGTGACGAAGCTGCCCTCGGTCAGTTCGCCCGCCTCGGGCCCGTGGAGCGCGTACTCGCGCTCGTTCTCGTCGACCAGGGTGTAGCAGGGTCGCCGCCGCCGCGGGTGATCCGACCGGCGATCAGGTCGGTGGGGCGGTTGTCCGTGGGCTTCCTG
>NZ_JAEVHN010000750.1:0-2787 GCF_016803375.1 Micromonospora sp. 4G55 | reverse complement strand
GGGGCCGGCGGGTCAGCCGCGGCCACCGCGGCCAGGTAGCGCTGCGCGCGGTCCGGCGCCATGAACCAGTCGTCCAGGTCGTTCGGGTCGCAGAAGCCATTGGCGAACCGGCGGGCGATGGTGGGACTGGTCGCGGCGGCGCCGAGGATCTGCTGCACGTGCGGGGGCAACGGTTGGAGCATGGCGTTGGTCCAGTGGGTGACCGCCTGTCCCGTGTCGGCCCAGAACCGCTCGAACGTCCGCCCCATCCACTCCCGGTCGAAGGGCTGGTCGGCCCGCTCCAGGATCGACCGCAGGTACGCGTCGGCGCATTTCGCGGCGGTGTTGCTGCCCTGGCCGGTGATCGGATCGTTGGCGATCACCACGTCGGCCATGCCGAGGACGGCGCCCCCCGAGGGAAGCTCTCCGACCGGGTGGCGGACCGTGGGGGTGTATCGGCCGGAAAGGGTGGCCCGCCCGTCGGTCAGCTCCACCTCGGCGCACCGCTCGTGGATCCACGGCGTGTACTGCCGGGCCAGCTCCAGGGTCAGGCTGAGGTGCTCGGCCGGATCCCGCCGGTCCTGCCACAGGTCCAGCGGTCCGCCCGGCACCGCCTCCCAGAACAGGATGTCGCACGGTCCGGAGAGGGTGAGCGCGGGAATGACGAAGAGTTCCCCGAGCCCGGGCACCGCGTTGAAGCTGACGTGCGGCTCCGGCCACAGCGGGTCCGGCGTCATGCCGTGCACGTACGCGACGGCCAACCCGCGCTGCGGCGTCGCGTACACCGACCGCTGCGGGTCGCGGTCGAAGACACCCACCAGATCGCCCTTGCCGGCCGCCACGACGGTCAGGTCGTAGCGGCCGAGCCGGGTCAGCCCGTCCAGGTCGGCCGTGGTCACGCCCTGGTAGTACACCGTGCCGCCACGCTGCTCGAACAGCTCCAGCCAGGCGGCCATCTTCAGCCGCTGGTCGGTGCTCTGCGCGGGATCGTCCAGCGGGCAGGGGATGCGCAGCGCCCGCTCGCCGGGCGGCGCCGACAGCGACACGTGCAGCCCCTGGATCTGCGGCGTCTGCTCCGCCCAGAGGTCCAGGCCGTACCGGCGTTCGGTGTGCAGGGCAGCGGCGAACATGGCCTGCGTGCTCATCACCCAGCCACGGCGGATCTCGTCGGGTGTTCGGGCCGACATGATGGTCACGTCGTAGCCCTCGGCGAGCAGGCCGAGTCCGAGCTGCAGTCCGGACTGGCCGGCCCCGACGATCAGGATTCTGCGCATCTGTACCTCCAGGGTGGGTGAGCTACCGGGCCGCGCCGGCGGTGCTGGCCATGGTGTGCTCCACGACCGTCACCAGCGCCCGCGCGACCGACGAGGGGTCCCGCACGTCGCACGCGATCACGGGAACGTGGGGGGACAGTCCGAGGGCCGCCCGGACGTCGTCCAGGCGGTGGGTCAGTACGCCGTCGAACAGGTTGACGCAGACCACGAACGGCAGGTCGGTGTCCTGCTCGAAATAGTTGACCGCGGGGAAGGACGCCTCCAGGCGTCGGGTGTCGGCCAGGACGAGGGCTCCCACCGCGCCGCGACACAGGTCGTCCCACATCGGCCAGAACCGGGGCTGGCCGGGCGTGCCGAACAGGTACAGCACCAGGTCCCCGCCGATGGTCAGCCGGCCGAAGTCCATCGCCACGGTGGTGGTCGTCTTGTCGATCCCCGGATCGAGCCGGTCCACGGTCTCGCTGGCCGCCGTCATCCACGCCTCGGTGTTGATCGGCGGGATCTCGGAGATGGACTGCACGCACGTCGTCTTGCCGACCCCGAAGCCGCCGGCAATGACGATCTTCGCGGAGGTCGGCAGGGGGTGGTCAGGCGAGCTGACGGAGGCCATCGCGGAGTCTCTCCAGAAGGCGGTGGTCGAACGGGGAGGCGGCGGTGTCGCCGTGGATGCGCAGTCGGTCGGTGGCGGCGAGGTCGTCGACGACCACCCGGGTCACCCCCAGGGACATGCCGCAGACCGCGGACAGTTCGGCGACCGACCGGGTCGTGCGCGCGTGCTCGTAGAGCGACCGTGGCTCCGGCAGCAGGCCCGAGGCGAACACGGCGTCGTAGTACGGCACCGACACCAGGGTGTGCACCAGCAGGTGCTGCCTGGTGCGGGTGCGCCCTCCGGTGAGCACGTAGGGCCGCACCTTCCAGTACGGGGTGGGCATGGTGGAGACTCCTTGGGCTCCGGAGGGTCAGCGGGCCGGCTGGCCGGCGGTGTGGCGGTGCAACTCGCTACGGACCTGCGGGGTGAGCGCGTGCCGGACGGCTCCGACGAACTGCGTCATCCGGTAGGCGACGACGCGGAGGTCGCAGCCGGCCGTGGCGGCCACGGCCAGGCCCGCCGACTCGCCCACCCGCATGAACAGCAGGTGCCCGTGGGGCAGCCGGACCGTGAGGTACTCCGACGTGCCCAGGTCGAGCAGGGCGCCGCTGCGGTCGGCGATGCTGAGCAGCCCGGAGGTCAGGGCGGCGAGCTGGTCGCCGAGATCGCGGGGCACCCGACCGGACGCAGCGAGCTGGAGCCCGTCGAGGGAGACGAGCACCGCGTGGGTGACGCCGGGTACGTCGTCGGCGAACTGGCGGACCAGCCAGGCGCAGTCCGGCGGGCTCTGGCCGGCGGCCGGCTGGTGGCGTGCGTCGAGGGGTGGGGTCATCAGGGCTGTCCTTCGTCGAGGGTGGCTGGTCCGGCGTCGCCGACCCCGGCGGCGAAGGCCGCCGTCTCGTCCGGCCAGGCAGATTCGCCAGGCGGCGGGGCCGGGGGCTGCGG
>NZ_JAEVHN010000749.1:0-2794 GCF_016803375.1 Micromonospora sp. 4G55 | reverse complement strand
CGGCCGCCTCGGCGGCGCGCAGCAGCGCGGCGACATCCAGGGGCGCAGGGTGGCGTACCCGTCGAGGATCTCCACGGTGGCGCGGACCCGGCGCAGGTACGGGTCGCGCAGCACCGCCAGCAGCCCGGCGGCCCCGCGCGGCTCGGGCAGCAGCGCGATCTCCGGCAGCACCCGGTGCACCGCCGCCTGGAGCGGCCGCAGCCGGTGGTGGTCGACGACGGCCCCCAGCCGCGCCCCGAGCCGGTCGAGACCGACCAGCGGCCCCCAGGACGGCAGCGTCGAGCCGATCAGGATGAGCAGGATGGAGACGGTGAAGCTGAACACCACCACCGCGTCGGAGGCGAGCGCGGAGCCGGGCCAGAGCGCGCCGACGGCCACTGCGGTCAGCTTGCCCAGCACGTAGACCAGGCCCCACGCGGCGCCCGCCACGATCAGTCGCAGGCCGAGGCGGAGCAGCGGCCGGCCGGCCTGCCGCACGTACCGCCGGGCCAGGGCCACCACCTGCGTCATCGACCAGCCCAGGTAGGCCAGGTAGACGTAGAGGAAGGGGGCGTCGAACGGGTCGCCGTAGTAGCGACCGCTGGCCACCCGCGGATCGTCCAGGGCCGTCCGCGCCGGGGTCAGCGCGAAGAGCACCGCGATCGCGGCGATGCTGACCAACAGCGCGACGGTGCGGCGGCGGACCCGGCGGCGGGTCCGCTCGTCGTCCCCGGTCATGTGCAGCAGGAAGGCCTGCGCGGCGGTGGCCGAGACCAGGGTGAGGCAGTTGGACAGCAGCCGGGCCAGGTCGAGCACGCCGAGCGCCCGGTCCAGGGCCGGCATGAACGGCTGGATGGTCAGCGACACCGTGATGCCGACCAGGGCCAGGCAGAGCGCCCGCAGCGGCCGGTAGCGCGGGTTGCGGGCCAGGTCGCGCAGCTTGTAGAGGCTCATCACCCAGCAGGTCAGCGTCACGCCGATCATCAGGTCACGGACGAGGCTGATCACGGGTGGCGGCGTCCTTCGAGGGCGGCGGCGAGCCGGTCGGCGAGGGCGATGTCGGCCGGCGCGGTGACCGGTATCTCCGACCAGCTCTCCGCGCGCTGCACGGCGAGGCTGCCGAAGATCTCCGCCCGCCGCTCCTGCGGCGCGTCGTACGAGCTGCGGGCCAGCGGGGCCGGTGCGGCGGCGGCCCGGTCCAGCCCGGACGCCGGGGAGGCGTCGTCGAAGAGGGCGTGCCCGTACTCGTGCCCGATGATCAGGCGCTGGCGGACCGGGCTGGCGTTGGCGGCGTAGAAGATGTAGTCGGCGTGCTCGCCGGCCACCCAAAGCCCGTGCGGGGCCAGTGCGGGCAGCTCCCGAGGGATGAGGTGCACCGGCCGGCCGCGTCGCCGTTCCACCCGTTCGTGCAACTCGCCAAAGGTGAAGCCGCCGGTCAGTCCGAGCGCGTCCAGGGCCTGCTCGGACTGGCGGCGCAACTGCCGCAGCTGGTCCTCGCCCGCCGCGCGTCGTCGCCGGATCATCGGACCGGCGCCGGGTGGTGGGCGTACCGGTTCCGCAGCCGGACGCAGCCACCGCCGGTGGCCCGCGCCGTCCTCACCTCGCCTCCGCCGGGCGCTCGTGGGAGCGGCGGGCGCGGGCGGCGGCCTCCAGGCGTTCCACCTGCTCGATCATGGCCACCACGGCGGCGTGGCCCTCGGGGGAGAGCCGGGCGTCGGCCAGCCGCATGGCCACCTGCTTGATGTGCGGGTTGGCCAGAGCGTGCGCGAGGTCGCGCCCACCGTCCACGTCGTCCTGACCGGGGGCGAAGAAGCTCGACGGCTGGCCGAAGAAGGCGGCGATGGCGTCCACCACGGACTGTCGCGGGTCCGGCGCGCGCCCCTGCCGCAGGTTGCTCAGGTGGGTGTGCGAGATCCGGCAGCCGCGCCGGGTCAGCTCCTGGGCCACGTACCGGACGCTGTACGGCCGGCCCTGCGGGTCGGTCACCGTCCGGAAGAGCCAGTCCAGGCGGGCGGCGAAGGAGTCGTCGTGCAGCTCGGTGACCTGGGGCAAGGGGACTCCTCCGCACACGCGCGATGACACCGGCCGGGACGCTGGCACCGACTGTTGACGCCGCTACCGCGAGTATGTATAGCATTACCACCCCTGGCACGGGGAGTGGACACTTTGGTGTGATCATGGCACCGCCCAATGCCAGGGGCGTCCTGGCAGGTTCGACGGGAGCGCGCAGCCATGCGCCATCGGGGGTCCGTCGGAATCACCACGGGACGCGGGCGGCCGGGCCGGGGCCCGGCCCGCCGCAGGGGTGCGGTACGCCGTGCCGCACCCCTGCCCACGACGTCCGCCTGGTGGCAGCCGCGGTGGCCGGGTGTCAGACTTGCCGGCGGGGGACCCCAGCGGCGAGGGACGTGGACGAATGACGGGACACGGGTACGCACTCCGGCCGACACCGAGACCGTGACGCTGCTCGGCGCCCGGGTGACCCTCGTCGACCCGGCCGCCCTGCTCGCGGCAGCCGTCGTCGGTCCCGTCGCGCTGCTGGCCGACGCCACCTTTCCCGACCCGGTGCGTCGGTGCGGTTCACCGTGCGCGTCGAGGCGGGGGAGCACCGGTTCGACGCCTCGGTGCGGGCCGGCGTGCCGACCACGGCGGTGGGGCTGCTCGCGCTCGGCCTGGCCGGCCCGGCCGACGCCACCTTTCCCGACCCGGTGCGTCGGGTGCGGTTCACCGTGCGCGTCGAGGCGGGGGAGCACCGGTTCGACGCCTCGGTGCGGGCCGGCGTGCCGACCACGGCGGTGGGGCTGCTCGCGCTCGG
>NZ_JAEVHN010000748.1:0-2797 GCF_016803375.1 Micromonospora sp. 4G55 | reverse complement strand
CGCCGATGGGCGGCCCGCCGCCGATGGCCGGTCCGCCGGTGGGCGGCCGCCGATGGTGGGCCCGCCGATGGCCGGTCCGCCCGGCAGCCGAGCCTCTACCGGGTCGACCAGATCCGGCGCAGCTTCCAGGTGCGTCGCTTCGGCAGCGGGTACGACCCGGACCAGGTGGACCGGTTCTTCGAGACGCTGCTCGGCGGCATGCAGGGCCGCAACCCGATGCCGGTGAACCCGAAGGACCTGGACACCCTGCGCTTCGGGCTGGTGCCGGGCGGCTACTTCGAGGCCGAGGTCGACGCCGCGCTCAAGGACGTGCAGGACATCCTCTTCGGCCGCTGACCGCGCGACGAGGACCGCCGCGAGGAGACAGCAGCGACGGGACCGGAGCGACGGGGACCGACGTGACGAAAGGGCCCACCCCCGACGGGGGTGGGCCCTTCACGCGTTCGCGGTCCGGCGCGGCGGTCGGGTCAGGAGCGCAGGCCGTTGCGGCGCAGCACGGCGTCGCCGATGACGATCGCCAGCAGCAGCGCGGCCAGGCCGACCAGCCAGATGTCCTCGACCCTGCCCTCGTGGTTGCCGCACAGCATCGCCAGCAGCACCAACGCGGAGAGCACCGCGCCGATGCGTCCGGACCTGCGGTGCCCGGGCTTGTGCTGGTCTGGCGCGGTTACCGGCTCGCTTCCTGCCACTGTCGGTCCTTCCCTCGCGATCGGATCTCCGGTTAGTCTGGCACGCCCCGCGGCGGGCCCGGCGCAGGGTCCGGCCTGATGGGGGTACGCGGGCGGGGGAGCGCCGGGTGAGGCCCGGGCCGATGGACCCCAGCACGGGGGCGCAACGCCTCTGGCGGCGTCGCGGGTCGGCGACCACACTGCCTCCGGTAGCGTTCGGACGTACACCTTGATTGTCGTTTTGAGGGGGACTGCGGTGCGAGTGACCGGTACGGGACATGCCAGCATGCGGATCGACACGGCCGCGGGCAGCATCCTGTGCGACCCGTGGGTCAATCCCGCCTACTTCGCCTCGTGGTTCCCCTTCCCGGACAACTCCCAGCTCGACTGGGCGGCCCTCGGCGACGTCGACTACCTGTACGTCTCGCACCTGCACCGGGACCACTTCGACGCCGCCCACCTCAAGCGGTACGTCTCCAAGGACGCCACCGTGCTCCTCCCCGAGTTCCCCACCTCGGAGATGGAGGACGAGCTGCGGGCGCTCGGCTTCACGAAGTTCCTCAAGGCCCCGAACGAGCAGGTCGTGGAGCTCGACGGCGGCCTGAAGGTCATGATCCAGGCGCTGACCAGCCCGACCGACGGCCCGATCGGCGACTCCTCGCTCTGGGTGGAGTACGACGGGGTCCGGCTGCTGAACCAGAACGACGCCCGCCCGACCGACCTGAGCGTCTTCGCCGAGCTGGGCCACGTGCACGCGCACCTGCTCCAGTTCTCCGGCGCGATCTGGTACCCGATGGTCTACGAGCTGCCGCAGGCGGCCAAGACCGCGTTCGGCAAGCAGAAGCGCGACCGGCAGTTCGACCGCACCTGGCGCTACATCGACGACCTGAAGGCCGACCACGTCTTCCCGATCGCCGGCCCGCCGTGCTTCCTCGACGACGCGTTGTGGCAGTTCAACGACATCCACGGCGACGAGGGCAACATCTTCCCCGACCAGTCGGTCTTCCTCGAGGAGTACGCCAAGGTCGGCGGCACCAACGGCATCGTGCTGCTGCCGGGCAGCGTCGCCGAGGTGACCACGGAAGGCGCGAGCACCACCCACCCGGTGCCGGTGGAGGAGTTCTTCGCGAACAAGACCGCGCACCTGGAGGAGATGCGGGAGCGCAAGCGCCCGATCATCGAGGCGGAGAAGGCGTCCTGGCGGCACCCCGAGGTGGACGTGCTCGGCGAGATGAAGCGCCGCATCGAGCCGCTGCTGGACGAGTCGATCTACCTGGCCAAGGGCGTCGGTGGCCCGGTCCGCTTCGACCTGGTCGGCCACGACGGTGAGAGCGTCGAGTCGATCGTGGTGGACTTCCCGGGCAAGGAGGTCCGCCCGTACGCGGACGAGAAGGTCCGCTACCGGTTCCGTACCGAGCGGTCGCTGATCGAGCACCTGCTGCACATCGGGGAGGTGGACTGGGTCAACTCCCTCTTCCTCTCCTGCCGCTTCTCGGCGGCCCGGATCGGCCAGTACAACGAGTTCGTCTACGCCTTCTTCAAGTGCCTCTCCGAGGAGCGCCTCCAGTACGCCGAGGGCTGGTACGACGAGCACGAGCGGGCCGTCGACGCCGAGGACATCACGCTCGACGGCTGGGTGGTGCAGCGCCGCTGCCCGCACCTGAAGGCGGACCTGAGCCGGTTCGGCATCGTCGAGGGCGACCAGCTCACCTGCCAGCTGCACGGCTGGAAGTTCGACATGCCCAGCGGCCGCTGCCTGACCAGCGTCGGCCACAAGATCCGTGCCCACCGCGCCGACGAGCAGACCCCCGCTCCCGCCGGCGAGGCGCTCAGCTGACGATCCGGCCGGGGCGCGCCCGACGACGGGCCCCGGCGTCCCCGATCCGCGTCCCCACCGCACCTCTGTGCGCCACCATGCAGTGGGGGGGTGGCGAAAGCCGCAGGCCGGCACCGACCGGACACCAGCGAGAGCGGGGCGGGGCGTGACGGGGGCAGACGCCGAGGAGCGGGAGTACCGGTACCAGCGGGACCGGGAGATGAGCCGGGACGCCTCCCGGGTGGAGACGTTCAGCGACGGGGTCTTCGCGGTCGTGCTGACGGTGATGGCCGTCGAGCTGCTCCAGTACGGC
>NZ_JAEVHN010000747.1:0-2799 GCF_016803375.1 Micromonospora sp. 4G55 | reverse complement strand
CGCGCTGGCCGACATCTGCCGGCGGGTACGCGAGCACCGCCGCCCGGCGCTGCTGCTGCGGCTGGTGGCCCAGTTGCGGCAGTACCTGCTGGCCCTGCTCTGGGAGGCGGCCAACCGGCAGCACCGGCGGGTGCCGGAGCTGGCCGAGTACCTCCAGCTGCGCCGGCACACCGGCGGCGTACGCCCCAGCCTCACCCTGACCGACCTGGCGTACGACGTCGAACCGGGTCCGGCAGGGCGCACCGACCCGGCGGTGCTCGCCCTCGACGACCTCACCACGGACCTGGTCTGCTGGTGCAACGACCTCTTCTCGCACCGCAAGGAGCTGCGCGGCGCGCCCGACCCGCACAACCTGGTCACCGTCATCGCGGCCCGCACCGGACAGGACGTCGACACCGCCGTCCGCACGGCGGCCGGCCTGTTCAACGACCGGCTGGACCGCTACCTCGTCGGCGAGGCGGCGCTGGCCGGCGATCCGGACCTGGCACCCCTCCTGGAGGTCCGGCGGTCCTGGATCCGGGCCACCTACGACTGGTCGCTGCGGGCCGTCCGGTACGCCTGAGCGTTCCACCTCGCGGGACACAGTCGGCTCACAGCTTTCGGGGCTAGCCGATGCCCCGGTGCAGGCAATACTCTTCGCTATCGCCGTCTGCACGATCGGGTGAACCGGCACCTGGCCGAACGGCGGATGCAGCGGCGCGCTCCCCGCCGCGCCGCCTCCACCAACCGGCCCCACAATCCGGACACCACCATGCCCGGCATCCGCCGGCCGCAGCTCGTATCCCGGCGGGCCGGGGGTGCCCGATGACCTCGGCGATCAGCGACGATCGAAGCACGTGCACGTCCACCAGCAGGCGGCCCCCGGCCGGCGCTCGCGACGCCGGACACGGGGGCCTTGATCGGACGACGGAGGTCCGACCCATGCGCACACTACCCACCGACCGCGCCGTCGAGCGCCGGCACCGCACCATCGACCAGAAGTTCGAGCGGCGCACGCGCGTCGCCCAGCTCCGCAACGCCGTCGAGAAGATGGCGCACCGGCTGGCGCAGTCCGAGTTCGACAACGGGATGTGGGCCGGCATCGGCGACCGGGAGAAGTCGGACCGGCACTGGCGGGCGGCACGGCGGCAGAGGAAAGCCCTGTGGCGTCTGCTGGACGCCCTTGAGGCGGCGGCCCGGTGACCGCGTCCATCGTGTCTGAGATGATCGACGCGCACTGCACGCACCTGCGCTACCGGGGACGCAGCGAGAACACCATCCGCGACGCCGCCAAACTGCTGCGCCGGCTCGACCGGGAACTACCCGCCGGCCTGCCCGTCGCCACCCTCCCCGAGCTGGAAGCGTGGCTCGCCCACAACCCCAACTGGTCCGCGCAGACCCGCGAGACGTACCGCCTGCACATGGTGCGGTTCTTCCGGTGGGCGGTCCGGCCGTCCGACCCGTGGGTCGACGACGACCAGTGCACCAAACTGGAGCCGATCACCGTCCCCGCGTCGCTGCCCCGCCCCGCCCTCACCGAACACGTCCGCGCCGCGTGCACGCAGCTGCCCACCCCCTGGCGCTACCACTGCATCCTCGCCGCATACGCGGGCCTGCGCCCCTGCGAGATCGCCCGGCTGCGCCGCGAGGACGTCACCGAACAGGTGATGTACGTGATGCGCGGCAAGGGCGGCAAGCGCCGCGCCGTGCCCACGCACCCGGTCATCTGGACTGCCGTGGCACCGCTGCGCCCCGGGCTGATCACCTACCGGCACAGCGGCGCCACGGTCACGCCGGCGTGGGTGTCGCAGCGCACCGCCGACCAGCTGCACAAGCACGACCTGCCCATCACCCTGTACAACCTGCGGCACTGGTTCGCCACCCGCGTGCAGGAGGGCCAGGGTGACCTGCGGGTGACGCAGGAGCTGATGGGGCACTCCAGCCCGAACACCACCAGCATCTACACGCAGGTGGTCAACTCCCGTGGTCGCGCCGCGGTGGCGACCCTGCCGCGCCTGGTGGACTGACCCCGAACGGCCAGCGGCCCGTGCATCCCCCTCGGATGCACGGGCCGCCTTCGTCTGTGAATAGCGTCAACGGATGATGCGTGGTCGGCGGCGACGTCCGGCGACGGGGCCGGCGACGCGGCGTCGACCGTTAGCGGCGATCTCGACGCGCGGGGAGCGCCTGGCGGGTAGGTGCCCCTCTTCGTCGACGACCACCACGTCCACCTTGCCCGACCACATGAGCCTCCTGACGTCGGTCCACCGGCCCTGCACGATGCTGTCCAGGTGGTAACCCGACTCGGTCACGTGTGCCAGGCAGCGCGCGGCCACCTGGTCGTAGTCGACGTCTGACGGAATGTAGATCACTGCGGTTTCCACGGTCAGCTCCTGAGCTTGTACTGGTGAGAGGTTTGGATCTCAGGAGCCGCGGCGCGGCGGCGGGGGTCCGCGCTCGACCGGTCGCCCCGGATGGTGGGCGTCCAGGTGCCAGCCGCCGCCGACACCGGTCGGCGGCGGGACGTCCGCCGTGAGCGTCAGGATGCCGGCCGGGCTGTCGCCGCCGGCTCCGGCGCTCGCCGTGGCGGTCGCGGCGCCGGCCATCCACGTCAGGATCGTGCCGGCGGGTGGCGGCGTCGCCGGGTCGGTGGCGGCCTGCTGGCTGTGCGCGTCTCTGCGCGTCGTGGAGCGTGTGGCCCCGCTCGGGTGCGCCCGCGGCGCGTGGACGTGTGTGGGTGGCGCTGGCGCTGCGGGGCGTCGACGCGGAGGCATTGATGAAGTTCCGAGTAGAGCGCGACGCGCTCGCCGAAGCGGTGGC
>NZ_JAEVHN010000746.1:0-2800 GCF_016803375.1 Micromonospora sp. 4G55 | reverse complement strand
ACCAGCGGGGCGCGGGAAGCGGCTCCGCCGCCGGTGCCGGCCCTGTCCCTCGGCCGACGGCTCGGCCTCGACGGCCCGCAGGTTGCCGGTGGTGTGCCGCCAGTCGGCGGGCGGGGCGAACTCGGGAGCGGGCGCGAAGGGGGCGCCGGGGGCGTCCGGGTACGCCGCCGGGTCGAGGTGACCGTTCGGCGGGCCGGCCGGGGGCCGGTCGGTCCACGCGTACGGCCGGTCGTCCGGTTCGGTACGCCACTGCGCGGTCGGGGCGTCCGCCAGGTCGTCGCGCGGCTGCTCCGGCTCGTCGCCGAAGAGGTACGCCGAGCGCGGCTCGGGACGGTCGGTCAGCCAGGCCGGCGGCTCGTCGGTGGGCGGTTGCGGGCGCGGGGGGCGCCGTCCGGGTCGATCGGGTCGGTCCAGCCGTACACGCCTGTCGCCTCCACGGGGTCGGTTGTGGGCCGCGCTGACGCTACGGGTGTGCCCTGAACTGCGGCAACGTGGCTAAGGAAGAGTTAAGGCGATGTCGACTCACGTGGTGACCGTACGCACATTTCCCGGCGTACAGTTAAGGAGTCCGGACAGAGCGTGTCCGAGCCTTGCGGCCCCCGGCAAGTGGACAGGGTAGACGTGGAGATGATCTACGGCCTGCGAGAACTTGACGAAGAGGGGGGTGTCGGCTCAATATGTAGGTGTCGCCAGTCGCGCCCAGTCATGCCCGGATTATGCCGGCGTGGCAGTCGCGGACAGTTATTGGGCGCGCGTTGGCCGGCCTTTCCGGCAGCGCATATCAAGGAGTCAGCATGGCGAAAGCCCTCTACGGCCACGTAGGTGCAGCGCCCGACCGGCGTCTGCTCGACGAGGTCACCCGTCTGCGGGCCAGGGTTCAGGCACTCGAGTTCGAGATCACGCGGCTGCGTGCCGACAACGATCGGCTCGCCGCGGCCGCCGCGGAGGCCGACGACCTCCTCCGGCTGGCCGAGCCGGCCCTGACCTGATCCACGGGGCCCGGAAAAACTGAATCGCACCACCGCGAAAACGCGCGCCGACACTTATGTGCCGGCGCGCAGCTCTGTCTCCCCTGGCTTTCCGCCCACAATTTCCCGATCTTGTAGGCGTCCAATCCGCCATTCGCCGTCCGGTTCCGCGCGCGGTGGCCGTCCCGCGGGGCGGGTCGCGTGCCGACGGGTCGCCGCCGACGGGTTAGTCTGCGGGTTCACCAGGCTCGCGCAGCCGGCGACGGTACGGCGGCCACCGGACGAGGATCGAGAAGGTGCATCTCAAGAGCCTGACGGTGAAGGGTTTCAAGTCCTTCGCCTCCGCGACGACGCTCAAGCTGGAGCCCGGGATCACCTGTGTGGTCGGCCCGAACGGCTCCGGCAAGTCCAACGTCGTCGACGCCATCGCCTGGGTGCTGGGCGAGCAGGGCGCCAAGGCGCTGCGCGGCGGCAAGATGGAGGACGTCATCTTCGCCGGCACCGCCGGGCGGGCGCCGCTGGGCCGAGCCGAGGTCACCCTCACCATCGACAACACCGACGGCGCCCTGCCGATCGAGTACACCGAGGTCTCCATCACCCGCCGGATGTTCCGCTCCGGCGAGAGCGAGTACGAGATCAACGGCGACTCCTGCCGCCTGCTCGACATCCAGGAACTGCTGTCGGACTCCGGCATCGGCCGGGAGATGCACATCATCGTCGGCCAGGGCCGGCTCGACGGCATGCTGCACGCCAAGCCGGAGGACCGGCGGGCGTTCATCGAGGAGGCGGCCGGCGTCCTCAAGCACCGCAAGCGCAAGGAAAAGGCGCTGCGGAAGCTCGACGCGATGCAGGTGAATCTCAACCGCCTGACCGACCTCACCGCCGAGCTGCGCCGCCAGCTCAAGCCGCTGGGCCGGCAGGCCGAGGTGGCCCGGCGGGCCGCCGCCATCCAGGCCAGCCTGCGCGACGCCCGGCTGCGGCTGCTCGCCGACGACCTCGCCACCCTGCGCACCACCCTGGACCGGGAGATCGCCGACGAGACCGCGCTGCGCGAGCGGCGTGAGCAGGTCGAGGCCGAACACAGCGAGGTGCAGGCCCGCCTGGGCGAGCTGGAGGCGGCCCTGGCCGAGGACGCGCCGCTGCTCGCCGCCGCCCAGGACACCTGGTACAAGCTCTCCGCCCTGCAGGAGCGGTTCCGCTCCATCGAGCAGCTCGCCCGGGAACGGCTGCGCCACCTCAGCGCCACCACCGACGACGAGCGGCCCGGCCGCGACCCGGAGCAGCTGGAGGCCGAGTCGCAGCGGGTCCGCGAGCAGGAGGAGGAGCTGCGCGCGGCGCTCACCGACGACCAGATCCGGCTGGCCGAGGCGGTGGAGCACCGGCAGGAGCTGGAACGGCAACTGGCCGCCGCCGAGCGGGAGCTGGTCGCCGCCGCCAAGGCGATCGCCGACCGCCGGGAGGGCCTGGCCCGGCTCACCGGGCAGGTCAACTCGCCCGGGCCCGCACCACCAGCGCGGGCGAGGAGATCGAGCGGCTCGCCGCCGCCCACGCCGACGCGCTGGCCCGCGCCGAGAAGGCCCAGGCCGACCTGGACGCGGTGGCCGAACAGTCCACCGAGGCGGACCGGGACAACGCCGAACTCGACGAGCGGCACGCCGAGGCGGTCGCCGTCCACGAGAAGGCCCAGGCCGCCGTGCGCTCCCTCGCCGACGCCGAGCGGGCCACCGAGAAGGACGCCGCCACCTGGAAGGCCCGCGAGGAGGCGCTCGCCCTCGGCCTGCGCCGCAAGGACGGCGCGGGCGCGCTGCTGGCCCGCGCCGGCGAGGTGCCCG
>NZ_JAEVHN010000745.1:0-2804 GCF_016803375.1 Micromonospora sp. 4G55 | reverse complement strand
GCCCTCGCCCGGCAGCGGAAGAGGACCGGGCCTGCGGCACCCGGCGATCCGTTCCGGGACACCGACGCGGACGCGCTCCGGGGCGACCCGCGCAAGCTCTGGTCGCTCACTCAAGCCGGACGTGTTTCCCCAGGTGCGCGGGGTTGTTACCGTCTCCGCCGACGCGTGGGGAGGCGGTCGGGGTGGACGGTTCGGTGGCGTACCTGGTGGCGGCGGTGGGGTGTCTGGTCGGGGTCGCCGGGGTGGTGATCGCCGTGGTCGCCCTCGCCCGGCAGCGGAAGAGGACCGGGCCTGCGGCACCCGGCGATCCGTTCCGGGACACCGACGCGGACGCGCTCCGGGGCGACCCGCGCAAGCTCAAGCCCGGTGACATCGTCGAGATCCGGCAGGTGTCGTACGCGATCCGTGGCTCGGTGCACCTGGTCGAGGGCGCCTGGAGCTGGGCCGAGCACCTGCTGGACGACGCCGGTGGGGCCAAGCGGTGGCTCTCCGTCGAGGAGGACCCGGACGTGGAGCTGGTGCTCTGGAAGGCCGAACCGGGCGCCACCATCACGCCGGGCGCGCCCACACTGGACTTCGCCGGCCGCCGCTACTCCTGGGAGGAGTCCGGGCAGGCCCGCTACTCGGCCACCGGCACCACCGGCCTCGACCCGACGGGCACCGTCCGCTACCACGACTACCGGGCGCAGGGCGGGGCCCGGCTGGCCTTCGAGGCGTACGGGGAGGCCGGCTGGGAGGTGGCGCTCGGTGAGCCGCTGCACCGCTCCGAGGTGATGGTCTACCCGCAGGCCGGCCCGGGACAGGTGGCCTGAGGGTGCTGGTCAGCATCGACACCCCGTACGTCGACACCAGCGCCGCCGACCTCGGCCTGGCCCTCGGCGATCCCGAGCTGCCGGCCCTGGCCGTCCGCGAGGTCGACCTGCCCGGCGGCATCCGGCTGCGGCTGCGCCTGCTCGGCGCCTCCCACCAGGTCGTCCTCGGTGGGCTCACCGAGACGGTGGCCTGCCTGCCGGGGCGGCCGCCGCACCTGCCCGGCACGCTGCACGACGAGCCCAACGGCTACCGGTTCACCGCCACGGTGCTCCGGCCGCCGGCCGGTGAACTGCGCGCCCGCGTCGCCGCGCTCCGCACCGAGCTGGCCGACGACCCGTACGCGCTGGTCGGGGTCTTCCCCGGCGACCCGGACGCGGTCACCGCGCTCGCCGTACGCCCCGATCCGCCGGACGGGTCGGTCGGCTGGCGCACCTGGCACGCGTATCCCCAGACCAACGAGCTGGTCCTGACCGAAACGGTGGTGGCACTGCGATGACGTACCGGCGCTGGTTCGTGGTGGGAGTGGCCTTCGCGGTCATCGGCGCACTGGTCGCCGCCTTCGCGATCTTCTACGGCAACTTCTCGCCCCGCGGTTACGTCGAGGACCGCTACACCCGGGCGACCAGCCGGGACATCGGCGGCGAGGCGGTCGCGTACACCTCGGACAAGACCCCGAGCCAGGTGGCGCAGGACGTGACTGAGGCCTGGCAGCCGGCCGACCAGTACGTCGACGGCAGCGGCGTCTACCTGCGCTACGACGACGACTCGGTGGTCGTCCTGCCGATCGCCACCGGCTCGGTGATCCTGCTGGAGCGGCTCGGCACCGCCTACCCCCGCTACCACTCCACGGTGGGCAACCACTGGGGCTGGGGTCGCGGCAGCACCGTACGCGGCGGCGGCCCAGGCGCCGGCAAGTAGCCCCGACCCCCTCCACCCCTCACCCTGGAGTTCCCCCGTGCAGAACCTGGTCACCGATCTGCTGGTCACGCTCGCCTACGGCGTGGTCGGCGTCGTCCTGATGGCCGTCGGCTACGTGCTGGTCGACGTGGCGACCCCCGGCAAGCTCCACGAGCTGATCTGGACCGAGCGCAACCGCAACGCCGCGCTGCTGCTCGCCTCGAACCTCGCCGGCGTGGGCGTCATCGTGGTCGCCGCCATCGCCGCCAGCGCCGACGACTTCGTCCTCGGCCTGGTCGGCGCCGCCGCGTACGGCCTCCTCGGCCTGGTCATCATGGCCGGGGCGTTCCTGTTGCTCGACGCGGCGACCCCGGGCCGGCTCGGCGAGCTGCTGGTCGACCCGGAGCCGCACCCCGCGGTCTGGGTCTCCGCCGTCGTCCACCTCGCCACGGGCGCGATCATCGCCGCCGCGATCAGCTGATGGCCGCCGCGAAGCGGCCGGGCGCCGCCGGGCGCTCGGCGACCACCGGCGCGAAGAGCCCAGCGAAGAGCGCGGAGATTCCGGTGTGGAAGCAGGCCCTGATCTGGGTGGGCCTGTTGGGCACTGTCGCCGCCTGCACCGTCGGGGCGATCGTCAACGGCGACGACGGGTCCGACATCGTGCCGCCGCCGACCGCTCAGGAGCGCGGCGACACCGTGTCGCTCCTCCAGCGGTCCACGGCCAGCCAGGGCGTCTGCTACGGCTGGGAGCTGAGGGACTACTTCGGCTACGGCGACCCGGTCAGCGTCGGCTCCAATCTCGGCGACGGGGTGGCGGTCGAGGACAACCCGGCCTGCCCGCGCTGGGTGCAGGTGAGCGTCCGGATCTACTACCCGTCGGAGAGCAGCGAGAGCGACGACAACGCCTACGTCGAGGTCAACGGATCCAGCGACTTCTCCGCGGCGGAACTGCTGCGCATCGAGAGCGGGCTGGATCGGCTCGGGGTCACCGAGAAGGTCTTCATCGACGATCCGGGCTGGGCCATCACCCGCGCCGCCGTCATGCTTCCCCTGCTGGCCGCCGAGCAGGGCCTGGTCGAGCCGGCCGCCACCCC
>NZ_JAEVHN010000744.1:0-2813 GCF_016803375.1 Micromonospora sp. 4G55 | reverse complement strand
GCGAGCGCGGCCGACCCGTCGGGGGTACGCAACGCGGCGAGCTGGTCGATGTCCACGTGCCCATTCTCCCGACCCGCCCCGCGCCGCCCGACCGACCCCTGCCGTGTCGATCGTGGCCGTTCGGACGCGACGCGCTGGCACTCTCCTTGACGGAGTGCTAGCCGAGGAATAACCTGCGATTAGCACTCTCACCCCGAGGGTGCCAGCTCCCGGGCCACCCGGCGCGGGCGCTGAACGCCAGGCGGACCGGCACCCGCGACGACGGCCCCGCCCGGTGGCATGTGGCAGATTGACGCTGGTCGGCCCCGGTCGACCAGCAACGAAACCAGTACCCCAGGAGGGTATGCCCGTGACTACCGCGACCAAGGTTGCGATCAAGCCGCTCGAGGACCGGATCCTGGTCCAGGCGAACGAGGCTGAGACCACCACGGCGTCGGGCATCGTGATCCCCGACACCGCCAAGGAGAAGCCGCAGGAGGGCACCGTCCTCGCTGTCGGCCGGGCCGCATCGACGACAAGGGCAACCGGATCCCGGTTGACGTGAACGTCGGCGACACCGTCATCTACTCGAAGTACGGCGGCACCGAGGTCAAGTACGCCGGCGAGGAGTACCTGGTGCTCTCCGCCCGCGACGTCCTCGCGGTCATCGAGAAGTAAGCAACCGATCAGTGTCGTTGCCCCGGTCCGGCTCGCCGGGCCGGGGCAACGGCGCTTCGAAGGGACATTCATGGCGAAGATCCTGAGCTTCTCGGACGACGCCCGGCACCTGCTCGAGCACGGTGTCAACGCCCTCGCGGACGCGGTCAAGGTCACCCTCGGCCCGCGCGGGCGCAACGTCGTCCTGGACAAGAAATTCGGTGCGCCCACGATCACCAACGACGGCGTGACCATCGCCAAGGAGATCGAGCTCACCAACCCCTACGAGAACCTCGGCGCGCAGCTGGTCAAGGAGGTGGCGACCAAGACCAACGACGTCGCCGGCGACGGGACCACCACCGCGACCGTGCTGGCCCAGGCCATGGTCCGCGAGGGCCTGCGCAACGTGACCGCCGGGGCGAACCCGTCCGGTCTCAAGCGGGGCATCGACGCGGCGGCCGCCAAGGTCTCCGAGGCGCTGCTCGACCGGGCCGTCGAGGTCTCCAGCAAGGAGGCGGTCGCGAACGTCGCGACCATCTCCGCGCAGGACGCCACCATCGGCGAGCTGATCGCCGAGGCGATGGAGAAGGTCGGCCGCGACGGTGTCATCACCGTCGAGGAGGGCTCCGCGCTCACCACCGAGCTGGAGGTGACCGAGGGTCTGCAGTTCGACAAGGGCTTCATCTCGCCGAACTTCGTCACCGACGTGGAGTCGCAGGAGTCGGTCCTGGAGGACCCGTACATCCTGATCACCACGCAGAAGATCTCGGCGATCGAGGAGCTGCTGCCGCTGCTGGAGAAGGTCCTCCAGAACAGCAAGCCGCTGCTGATCATCGCCGAGGACGTCGAGGGCCAGGCGCTGTCGACCCTGGTGGTCAACTCGATCCGCAAGACCGTCAAGGTCTGCGCGGTGAAGGCCCCCGGCTTCGGCGACCGCCGCAAGGCGATGCTCCAGGACATGGCGATCCTGACCGGTGCCGAGCTGGTCGCCCCGGAGCTGGGTTACAAGCTCGACCAGGTCGGCCTGGAGGTGCTCGGCACCGCCCGGCGCGTCGTGGTCGACAAGGAGAACACCACCGTCGTCGACGGTGGCGGCCAGTCCTCCGAGGTCGCCGACCGGGTCGCGCAGATCCGCAAGGAGATCGAGGCCTCGGACTCCGAGTGGGACCGGGAGAAGCTGGCCGAGCGGCTGGCGAAGCTCTCCGGTGGCATCGCGGTCATCAAGGTGGGCGCGGCGACCGAGGTCGAGATGAAGGAGCGCAAGCACCGCATCGAGGACGCCATCGCCGCGACCAAGGCCGCCGTCGAGGAGGGCACGGTGCCCGGTGGTGGTGCCGCCCTGGCGCAGATCCTGCCGGTGCTCGCCGACGACCTGGGCCTGACCGGTGACGAGAAGACCGGCGTCTCGATCGTCCGCAAGGCGCTGGTCGAGCCGCTGCGCTGGATCGCCCAGAACGCCGGCCACGACGGCTACGTGGTGGTGCAGAAGGTCGCCGGCAAGGAGTGGGGCAACGGCCTCGACGCCGCCACCGGCCAGTACGTCGACCTGGTGAAGTCCGGCATCATCGACCCGGTGAAGGTGACCCGCAACGCGGTCACCAACGCCGCCTCGATCGCCGGCCTGCTGCTCACCACCGAGAGCCTCGTGGTGGAGAAGCCGGAGAAGGCCGAGCCGGCCGCCGCCGGTGGGCACGGCCACGGCCACGGTCACCAGCACGGCCCGGGTTTCTGACCCACGGCGTACGCCGACTCAGGGCGCACCGTCTTCGGAGACGGTGCGCCCTGACGCGTCTGCGGGGGCATTACGGAACGCTGACGTGGTTGGCGGTCGGTCCGGTTGATCGACAACACTGGTCCGATGAGCACCACGCCCCGCGGCCTCGCCGCGCTCGCCGGGATCACGGCCGCCGCCGTGGCCATCGGCGTCGCCGAGCCGGTCGCGGTCCTCACCGGCCCCCGGTCCGCCCCGCTGATCGCGGTCGGCGGGCTGGTCGTCGACTTCGTACCCGAGCCGTTGAAGCAGTTCGCCATCACCCTGTTCGGCACGTACGACAAGATCGCCCTGCTGGTCGGGACGGCGCTGCTGCTCGCCGCGTTCGCCGCGCTGCTCGGGCTGCTGGCGGTCCGCCGGCTGTGGATCGGCCTGGCCGGCATCGCGGCCTTCGCCGCCCTCGGCG
>NZ_JAEVHN010000743.1:0-2815 GCF_016803375.1 Micromonospora sp. 4G55 | reverse complement strand
GGGCGACGATGAAGTTCACCGTGCCCTGCGAGTACGCGGCGTTCTGGTCGCAGCCGAGCATCGCCCCGGAGTTGTAGAACTGGGTGTTGACCACGGTGAGGATGTCCCGGATGTCCAGCGCCAGCTTGAAGTAGCCGGTGCTGGGCGACTGCATGTCGATGGTCTGCGGTGCCATCGTGATGATCAGGCCGGCGCCGACCTTCGCCCGCAGGGCGCGCAGCGCCTGGGCCATGTACGTCGGGTTGAGCCCGTTCTCCAGGTCGATGTCGACGCCGTCGAAGCCGTACCGCTGGATCAGCGCGTGGACGGTGTCGGCGAAGGCGGTGGCCGAGGTGGCGTCGTTGACCGCGACCCGGCCGGCCTCGCCGCCGACGGAGAGGATCACCTTCTGGCCGCGCGAGCGCAGGGTCTGCACGTCGGCGGTGAACTGCGCGTCGGTGTAGCCGCCCAGTGCGGCGGACAGTCCGGGGTCGACGGCGAACCCGACCGCCCCGGGCGTGGCGGTGGCCTCGCCGAAGGCCACGGCGACGAGGTCGTACTCGACGGGCACGTCGCGCAGTCGCAGCTCGACCGCGGGGTTGTCGAAGTTGTGCCAGTAGCCGGTGAGCAGGTGCTTCGGCAGCCCGCCGGTGGGTGGCGGCGGCGTGGTGGTGGGCGGCGGGGTGGTCGGCGCCGGGGTGGTGGGCGACGGGGTCGGAGTGGTCGGCGTCGGACTCGGCGGGGTGCCGCCGCCGCAGGGCGCCCCGTTGAGCAGGCAGTTGGTCGGCGAGCCGGTCCCGGTCCCGAGGAAGCCGAACGACACCGAGGCGCCCGGGGCGACGGTGCCGTTCCAGGACCGGTTGGTGAAGGTGTACCGCTGGCCGGAGCTGGTGAGCAGCGCGTCCCAGTAGCTGCCGACGGTGGTCCCGGCGGGCAGGTCGAAGGAGACGGTCCAGCCCGAGATGGTGCTGCCGCCGCCGTTGGTGATCGTGTACTTCCCCTCCCAGCCGCTGCCCCAGTCGGAGGTCTTGACGAAGCCGGCGGTCGCCCCGGCCGCGTACGCGGGCAGCGCGACCCACCCCGCGCCGAGGGTCGCGACCAGCGCGGCGACCAGGGAGAGGAGCAGGGTTCTGGAACGCGTCATGCGACCCTCCGGACTGCGATCGATCCATGGATGTCGACGTGCGCGCTTATTATTAAGACTGTTAACTGATTCTGTCCAGAGTGGTCGACCCATCGATCGGGGCCCGCGTCTCCTCGACGCGGGCCCCGGGCGCGCTCAGCGCCGGAAGGTGAACCAGTTGACGTTGACGAAGTCGGCGCTCTGGCCACTGCTGAAGGTCAGGTAGACGGTGTGCCGCCCGGTCGCCGCGGCGACGTTGCCGGGCACCGAGCGCCAGCTCTGCCAGCCGCCGGTGTTGGCGATGGCGAAGCTGCCGATCGGCGCGCTGGCCGGGCTGTCCAGGCGTACCTCGACCAACCCGCTCACCCCGCCGGCCGCCCCGGAGGCCACCCGCGCGACGAAGTCGCGGGGCGGGGTCGCGCCGAAGTCGACGTTGTCGTAGCGGACCCAGTCACCGCTGCGCACGGCGCCGATGTTCTGCCCGCCCTCGGCGCACGCCTCGACGATCACCCCGTTCTGCGCGGTGAACGCCTCGGCCTGGATCGTCCCGTACGCGTCGACGCCGCCGGACGGTGGCGGGGTGGTCGGCGGCGGCGTGGACGTGCCCCGCCGGTAGACCGCCACGTAGTCGACCAGCATCGACCGGCCGGAGACGGTCGATGCGGTCGGCGTGGCGTAGCCGGCCACCCCGTTCGGGAACGAGCCTCCCATCGCGACGTTGAGCAGCAGGAAGTAACCCGCGTGGCCGGTCATCTGGGTCCAGTACGGCTCACCGACCTGGTTCTGGCCGACGGTGTGGAACAACTGCCCGTCGACGTACCAGCGCAGTTGCTGTGGGGCGACCGAGGCGTCCCACTCGAAGCGGTAGGTGTGGAAGGCGGACTGACAGGTGCTGCCGGGGCAGGCCCGGGAGTTGCCCAGGCCGTTGAACTCGTTGCACGGGCCGCCCGGGGCGTACCCGCAGTGCAGCACGCCCCAGACCTGGTTCAGGCCGTTGACGTTCTCCATCACGTCGAACTCGCCGACGCCGGGCCAGTTCTGGTAGTTGCCCCGGTACGGCGAGCCGAGCGCCCAGAACGCCGGCCAGTAGCCGGCGGCCTGCGCGCCGGTGACGTTGGGCATCTGGATCCGCCCCTCGATGGCCAGCACTCCCCCGGCGGGCGGCTTGAAGTCGGTGCGGACGGTCTCGATCCGGGCCGAGGTCCACCGGCCGGCGCCGTCGCGGACCGGGGTGATCCGCAGGTTGCCGGCCCCGTCGTGGGCGAGGTTGGTGGTGCTGGCGGTGTACGTCTGGATCTCGCCGGTGCCCCAGTTGGCCGGGCCACCCGGGTAGCTGGTGCCGGTGTCGATGATCCAGTTGGCCGAGGACGGCAGGGTGCCGGCGGAGCCGGTGAAGTCGTCGCTCCACATCAGGCTCCAGCCGGACGGGGGGCGGCGGGACGGCGGCCTGCGCGGTCATGGTCACGCCGGTCAGTGCGGTGGTGGCGACGGCCAGCGCGACGGCCAGCGGGAGCCGTCGGCGCGACCGGGGCCAGTTGGCCGAGGACGGCAGGGTGCCGGCGGAGCCGGTGAAGTCGTCGCTCCACATCAGGCTCCAGCCGGACGGGGGGCGGCGGGACGGCGGCCTGCGCGGTCATGGTCACGCCGGTCAGTGCGGTGGTGGCGACGGCCAGCGCGACGGCCAGCGGGAGCCGTCGGCGCGACCGGGGTGGG
>NZ_JAEVHN010000742.1:0-2816 GCF_016803375.1 Micromonospora sp. 4G55 | reverse complement strand
GCGGCGGTGACGGGTGCCCCCACGGGGCGGGGGGCACCCGTCACCGCTCACCCCGCCGCGCGGTCACCCGGCGGGCGACGGCCAGCAGGTACGTCCTTGCGGTCGGTCGGGTCGTGGTCGGTGCGGGGGCGGGTGGGCGGCTCGCCGTGGACCGGGCGGTGGTGGTCGAAGGTGGACTCGAAGATCCCCTCACCCCGGGTCAGCGTGGGCAGCCGCTGCTGTACGGCGTGCACCCGCCGCGCCGGCACGTCGCCCTCGACCACGTACGACGAGCCCCGCGCGAGCGTCGCGTGGGGCACCGCGTCCAGCCTGGCCAGCACGGGCAGTACGGCGCTGAGCGCGTCGCCCGGGATCTCCAGCCGGAACCGGTGCATCGGTTCCTCCACCCGGGTGCCGGCCCGGCGCAGCGCCTCGATGAGCACCAGCGGGGTGAGGTTGCGGAAGTCCCCGGCGGTGCTGGACATGCTCTTGTCGAAGGTGCCGTGCGAGTGGCTCTGCCGGGCCCAGTAGCCGGCGTGGGTCATCGTCACCTCGCAGTCGAGGACCTGCCAGCCGTGCAGTCCCTGGTGCAGCGTCGCCCGGACGGTCTCCTCGACCGCGGTGAAGAAGGCGGGCGGCATCGAGCCGAGTTCGACGCCGAGCCGGAAGCGGAACCCGCTGCCGGTCGCCGTCGGTGCCACCCGCAGACCCACGGTGGCCAGGAACGGGTTGGGCGCCACCCCGATCAGCTCGACCGCCGCTCCGGTGCCGACCAGCCGTTCCACGTAGACCGTCGTCGTCTCCCGGAAGCCGACCGCCACGCCGTACTCCGCGGCGAGCGTCGCCTGGATGACCTCCTTCTGGACCTCGCCGTAGAGCGAGACGGTGATTTCCCGCCGGACCTCGTCCACCCGGACGTCGATCAGCGGGTCCTGCTCGGCGAGCTGGCTGAGTGCGGCGTGCAGGGCGCCCCGATCCGCCTCCCGCTCCGGCACGACCACGGTCTCCAGGGTGGGCAGGGCGAAGTGGTGGCCGCCGGTGGCTCCGGTGCGCCGCGCCGCCCCGACCGGGTCGCCGATCCGGACGTCGCCGAGGCCGCGCAGCAGCGCGATCCGGCCGGCGCCGACGGCGTCGTCGCGGACGGTCGCGCCCCGGTCGAAGACCTCGATCCCGGTGACCGTGGCGAGGCGTCCCGCACCGACGGGCAGCCGGTCCCGCACCCGTACGGTGCCACCGAACAGCCGGACGTAGGCGATCCGCTCGCCCGAGGGGCCCCGCTGCACCTTGAAGACGGTGCCGGAGGTCGGTCCGTCGGCGCCGTCCTCGGCCACCGGCAACAGCTCGGTGAGGCCGGCGATCAGCGGTGCCACGCCCGCGCCGGTGATCGCGGAGCCGGCGAACACCGGATGGACCAGCGCCTGCCGGGTCTGCGCCGCGAGGACTTCGCGCAGCCGCCGTCCGGTCAGCCGCCGCTCGTCCTCGACGTACTCGGCCAGCAGCGCGTCGTCGCGCGCGGTGAGCAGGTCGAGCAGCCGCCGGGTGTAGACCGGGTCGGTGTCGGGGTGGGGTACGCAGCGGGCCGCCGGCGTACCGGCGCCGTGCACGGCGCCCGTCGCCACGACGGCGGGGGTGAGCCGGGCGGCGAGGTCGCGCAGCACCCGGTCGGGGTCGGCCCCGGCCCGGTCGATCTTGTTGATGAAGATCAGGGTCGGCAGGCGCAGCCGCTGGAGCGTGCGCATCAGCACCCGGGTTTGTGCCTGTACGCCCTCGACGGCGGAGACCACGAGCACCACACCGTCGAGCAGGTCGAGGACCCGTTCCACCTCGGCGATGAAGTCCGGGTGGCCGGGTGTGTCGATGAGGTTGACCGTGACGTCGTCGACGACGAAGGAGGCCACCGCGGATCGGATGGTGATGCCGCGTTGCCGCTCCAGCGCCATCGAGTCGGTGCGGGTGGTGCCGTCGTCCACGCTGCCCAGGTCGTCGATGACGCCGACGGCGTGTAGCAGGCGTTCGGTCAGGCTGGTCTTGCCGGCGTCAACATGCGCGAGGATGCCGATGTTCAAGGTCTTCACGAAGCGTCATGTCCTTCGGGTGAATGATCATTCCCAGGCGGTTGGACATGAACGCAGCTCGCATCGCTGATCCTTCGTGGTCGGTGGCGTGACCGACTCAGTCGACCAGCGCGTCCGCGGGTGGGCAACCGAATAACACCGCTGGCCCCGGCCCGCGCCCGGCGCTCGTGCGCCGCGGGCCAAATCTCTCCTTTCGGAGCTAAAGGTACGCATCGATCCCCGGCGCGTGTCCTGGCGCGGCGGGAGTGGTTGTACTCGACGTGACGGCACACTCACCCACCACCATGCCGGGCCGGGCGGCGGCGCCCCGATGGCGGGTCACCTGGGCGGTCCGCGAGAATCAGCGCCGGCGGCGCGCGTTCGACAGCGCGACCGCGGTCTGGCACCGGCGCAACGACCACCTGGTGCGGCTGCGGATCGAGGCCGCCGGCTTCCACGGGTACGCGCACCCGCGGGACAGCCTGCCGATGGACCTGGGCCGCGACGAGGTCGTCTACCGGGTGCTGCCGACCGCGGAGCTGGCCGAGGCCGGCGCGCGGCACATCGCCGGACTACCCGCGCCGGAGCTGACCGTCACGGCCCCGGGCGCCCACCCGCCCCGGCGCGGGCTGCCGACGGGCCTGCGGGTCGTCGACGAGGGGATGGCCGTCGTGACCAACCACCGGGTCGTCTTCTCCGGCGGCGCGAGCTGCCGCGAGTGGACGTACGCGGACCTGGTGGGCCGGCCCACCACCCCGACGTCCCGCTGACCCTGCTGCACAC
>NZ_JAEVHN010000741.1:0-2817 GCF_016803375.1 Micromonospora sp. 4G55 | reverse complement strand
TGGTCCGCGGCCTGCCGATCGCTGAGCCCTTCGGCGTACTGCAACACCGATACCAGCGCCAACGCCCCGGGTGAAGCCGCCGGACGGCCCCGCGCCGGGAACGCCTGCGCGAACTGCTCGTCGCTGAAAACCGGGCCGAGCGCGTCGCGGATCCGCATCGCGAGAGTGCCCTTGGGGAACGACGCCCGAACCATCCGCGCGGTCAACTCCGGCACCCCACGGTCATCCCACGCTTCCAGCGACACCTCTCGACCCTTCCCACCCGACGAATCCGACAATCATGCCAACAGGTGAATCCGAGTGGTTTGGCTATTCCCCAACGGAGTCCTGAAGGGCGGAGCACTGGCCCGCACCTCGGTAGCCGTGCGGCAGCAGCACCACCGGTGCGTCCACCGGCCCGGCTTCCCGATAGAACGTGCGGATGCCGTCAACGTCGACGACTCGGTGCGCCACGGGAACGGCTCCCATGGCCCCGCCCTACCCGCCCCGACCCGGGCAAACCCAGTCCCGAACGGACCGACCGCGGCACGGCCGGTGGTCGGTCAGCCGGTGCGACTCACGATCGGCGGGGTGGCGGGAGCGCCCCGGATGGCCCGGGACGGCCACTAGATCTCACAATTCCGTGACGTGCCGCCGCCCGGTTCAGCGCCGGTCGGCGGCGACCAGCTCGCGGACGGCGGGTGCCACCTCGGCGGCAAATCGGCGCAGGTCGTCGGGGTCGTCGCTGCCGAGGATGAAGACGCTGACGCCCTCGCTCAGGGCCAGGTCCGCCAGCTCCTCGGCCCACTGCTCCGCGGGCCCGTCCAGCGGGCCGCGACCGACCTCGCCGAACCGTCCGGTGATGTTGAGCAGCCGCCGGACGTCCCGGGGCGACCGGCCGGCCTGCTGCGCGGCATCGTCGATGATCCGGTTGCCGGTGGCCAGGTCGCCGGGTTGCAGGTAGCCCAGCGACGGGAGCCAGCCGTCGGCCCGCCGGCCGGTGAGGCCGAGCATCCGGGGTTTGTAGGCGCCCAGCCAGATCGGCACCGGGTGGGCGGGGGCCGGGCCGCGCTTGGCGCCGTGCACCCGGTGGAACTCGCCGTCGACCCGCACGCCGCCGCGCGCGCCGGCGTCCCACAGTTGGCGGATGACGTCGACGGCCTCCTCCAGGGCCCGCACCCCCTGCGCGGGGGTGAGCCGGCGGCCGCCCATCGCCTCGATGGCGTCCCAGAACGCGCCCGCCCCCAGGCCCAGCCGGACCCGGCCGCCGCTGAGCAGGTCGAGGCTCGCCACGCTGCGCGCGAGGACCGCCGGCGGGCGCAGCGGAAGGTTCGTCACGTTCGCCGACAGGCCCACCGTGCTGGTCCGCGCGGCGACGTAGCTCAACAGCGTCCAGGTGTCGAGCAACTTCGGCTGGTACGGGTGGTCCTGAAAGGTGACCAGGTCCAGCCCGACCTGCTCGGCCAGGACGGCGAGGGCGACCGTGCCCGCCGGGTCGTCGCTCGCCGGGGTGGTGAACGACCCGAACAGCAGCGGGTGACCGTAGTCGCTCATCGCCGGTCGGTCCCTGCGTAGGGCGGGCACGAGGGCCGGCGCGTTCCGAGGCTCATCCGCCTCTCCTTCCCGTCGCGGCCGCGGGCAGTCCACCGATCCGGGTGCCGGGATGCCGGACCCGACCAGGGCAGGCTCCGCGCGGTCGCTCGTTTGACACGGCACCTGACGGGTAGTCGCGGGAGCTGATCCGAACCGAGGAGGGACGTGCCGATGGACGGCCAGGTCAAGGTAGCGGTGGTCTACTACAGCGCGACCGGCATCACCTACCAGATGGCGCAGGCGGCCTGCGAGGCCGCCGGCGAGGCCGGCGCCGACGTGCGCCTGCGCAAGGTACGCGAGCTGGCGCCCGACGAGGCGATCCGCTCCAACTCGGGCTGGCAGGCCCACCACCTGGAGACGCAGGACGTCCCCGAGGCCCAGCTCGACGACCTGTCCTGGGCCGACGTGATCATCTTCGGCTCGCCCACCCGCTACGGCATGATCGCCGCCCAGCTCAAGCAGTTCATCGACACCACCGGCCCGTTGTGGTCGCAGGGCGCCCTGGTGGACAAGGTCTACAGCGCCTTCACCTCCACCGCGACCTCGCACGGCGGGCAGGAGTCGACCCTGCTGTCGCTGTTCACGATCATTTACCACTGGGGCGGCATCGTGGTGACCCCCGGCTACACCGACCCGAGCCAGTTCGCCGCGGGCAACCCGTACGGCGCCTCGCACACCAGCAACAACGGGGAGACCGCCCCGGACAGCCTGGCGCTCGGCGCCACCGCCCTGACCGCCAAGCGGGCGGTGCGCCTCGGCGCCGCGGTCAAGCGCGGCCTGGCCGCCGGCTGACCCACTGGCGACCGGTGGTCCGGGCGGGGGCTCTCCGGCCCGTCCGGTCCACCGGTCGCCGCAACCCCTACCCGCGATCGGCCGATCCATGCGCGGTCAGCGCCGGACGGGCCAGCAGGTGCCCGAGCAGGTCCGCCAGGACCGCCAGCCCGTCCCGGCTGAGCACCGACTCCGGGTGGAACTGCACCCCGGCGAAACCGGGGCCGCGCAGCGCGTGCACCGCCCCGTCGGCCGGGTCACGGGACAGCTCCACCGGCCCGTACCGGGTGCCGAGCCGGTCGCGGTCGGCCAGTGCGGTGAAGGTGGAGTAGAAGCCGACCCGTCGAGGCGTGCCGAAGACCGGGACGTCCCGTTGCAATCCCTGGTACGGCGCCTCCCGCCGGTGCAGCGCCAATCCGAGCAGGCCGGCGAGCAGTTGGTGGCCGAGGCAGACCGCCAGCGTGGGCAGGCCGG